>DAISKM010000041.1:0-13200 GCA_036820945.1 Pseudolabrys sp. | reverse complement strand
ACGGAGAGGGCGACGTAGCCGCCGAGCAAAAAGTAGGAGCCGTGCGACAGATTGACGATGCGCATCACGCCGAAGATCAGCGACAGGCCGGCCCCGACGAGAAACAACAACGCGCCGTAGGACACGCCATTGAACGCCTGGACTACCCAGAATTGCGTATTCATTCCCCCTGATCCTTCTTTTACGCGAAGGTTGCACGAAGCTTACCTTAGGTTCGAGGAGAATGAATACCCTAATTGGCTGCAGCCGGAATTGTGGTTTGGTGCCGCGGCAAGCCCAAGTTTTCACTTTCGGCCTGCTTGTTTTTTCGGCGGAATGATCGGCAATAGCAAATACGGCGTCTTGCCGCGGCCAAAATGCAGGCTCGTGGTGCCGCTAAAGATGGCCGGCGGGCGGTCACGGGGATCGTCATGCAGAAAAGGACCGCAGCCTTTCAGCTCATTTTTGAAGTTCGACAGCCTGCCGCCGGTTGCCCCGCCGTATTCGTAATCTTTGCCCCGGATCGACAACCCGATGCGATAACCGGCCGGAACAACGATCGAAGTCGGCCAGAGTTCAACGTCGAGCTCCACTGGCTCTTCTTTCTTCAGGGGCTGCTTCTCGTCGTGAGTGTGATAGGGGCGGTACGGCTTGGATAACTTCCTGTCGAGCTTGCGGTGCGAGGCACGCAGCCATCCCTGTGCCACGGGAGTGTGCGGGTCGATTGCACCCTGAAACACGATCTCCTTGAGGTCGCCGGTCAACACGCGCAGCACGATGAAGAAATCCGCATCAGCCGTCGAAGAAGAGGCAAACAGCTTCAGCGCTGACGGCCCGGTGATTTCCGTTTCCTTGGCGAGGGGTGGAGTCAGGAAAGTAAGACCGTCGCCCATCGCTGCGAACTTAAGTTGTGTGACCCCTGACGGTTTCTTGGTCGTTAGCGTCATCGACGCAGGATCGAGGTAAAACTTGGTCCAACGCGTGCGCTTGAGCGGCCATTCAGCCTCGGCACGCGGTTCAAACTTGTCGATGTGACGCACCTGCAACAGCACCTTGGGCTGCTTTGCCCAGGCGTCTTTCTTGCCATGCAGGAAATAATCGAAGAAGCGCAATTGCTGCTCGCGCCCGTAGTCCGTGTAAAAGTGAGTCCAGTGCTCGATCCCGTGCGCCTCCAGCCACTTCTGCTTGGACGCGGACCGCACAAAGCCCTCGAAGTTGCCGCGTGGATGCAAACCCTGGCCGCCCCAATTGGCGGCAGAGAACAACGGCGTGATGATCTTGTCCCACTTGGGCGAGCGCGCCTTGTGATACTCGTCGTCCAGCGGATGCGATACGATTTCGGCGCCAAAATCGGCACGGTTCTTGGCGAGCTCTTCGTCAGACAATGTCTCGGGCCCGCAGACCAGCTCGCTGTGAACGCGGCTGCGCTTGCCCCGTTCGCCGGCCCCGTACTGCACGGTCTTGACCTGCATGTCGTACCAGTTCTCCCAAAACGTCGAGAGAATGCCGCCGTGGTGCGTCATGTCGCGATACCAGTCCGCAGCACCTTCCCAGATGCACATGGCGGTGAGGTGGGGCGGCTGCAACGAAGCCACGTGCCACTGATTGATCCCGTAATAGGAGATCCCGTTGAGACCGACCTTGCCGTTGGACCAGTGCTGCGCGCCGGCCCATTCGATGCAGTCGTAAAAATCCTGTGTCTCGCGTGGCGAGAAATGATCGATGAAGCCCGCCGAGCACCCAGTCCCGCGCGAGTCGACGCGCATGCAGGCGTAATCGTGCGGCACCCATTTCTCCGGATCGACGACTTCCCAGCTCTGGTAGAGATTACTTGATCCGGCGGTTACGTCGGGATGCTTCTCCGCCATGCGCTGCCATGCGCTCGGATAGCCGTCCTGAAACGCAAGATTCTTCGCGTAGGGACCGTAGGACAGAATGACCGGAAACTTTCCATCTTTCACGGGGCGAAAGATATCGGCGCGGAGTACCAGCCCATCGTCCATCGTGATCGGCACGTTCCAGTCGATCCGCATGCCGTCGCGGACTTCGGTTCGCTGTTGCAACGACGCCATCACGCCCTCCTGATGCTCGTCATGCCCGCGCTTGTCCGCGTTCGCGCTCGGCGCTTCGGCGGACCCAAACCCGCCGAAGCTCGCGCAGCGAGCGAAGGCTGGGTCGCGGGCATGCACGTGTTTTCTTCATGCGATCTTGCAAGACGTGGATGGCACGCGCAACTCCGGCCTGCCGGAGATGCGCTCTCATAAAGTGGTCGCAAGTCGGGTAGACAAGCCCAACCACGACGAGTGAGAGGTCGACGCGCGCCAATGAACTAGCGTGCCACTCGTTTGCGCCGATTTAGTTTGGCCATCTTTTCGAGGACGGCGCAGACGGCGGCGGTGTCCTGACCGCCGAGGCCGTTTTTCATTGCCTTGAGATAAATGCCTTTGGTTGCATTGAATATCGGCGTCGGTACGTGGATCTTGCGTGCATAATCGCCGATCACCTGCATGTCCTTGTCCCACACGGAAATCTTCATGGTGACGTCGTCGTAGCGGCCTTTCGCCATCATCGGTGCGCGCAGCTCGAAGACCCGCGAATTGCCTGCGCCGGCCGTCACAAGATCGACAATCATTCTCGGATCGAGGCCGGCTTTCATCCCGAGAACCATTGCCTCCGCAGAGGCGACATTGTTGATGGCAACCAGCAGGTTGGCGACGTATTTCATGCGGCTGCCGTTGCCGAATGCGCCGACATTGAAGACCTGACGGCCGAAGGCCATCAGCACCGCACGCAGCTTGGCGATGGTTGCGGCATCGCCGCTGGCATAGAAAACAAGGTCGCGGTTCTTCGCTTGTGAGCCAGTGCCGCTGACCGGACAATCGATCATAACGTGGCCCGCCTTGTGCACCACGTGCGCAGCTTTTTCTTTATCTGAAATCGTGAAGGTGCTCATTTCAACCAGCACCTTCTTGCCGAGCTTCGCGTTGGCAATTTTCTGGACGGTTTGCATCATTGCCTGTGGCTTGGGGAGGCTGGTGAGAATGATCGGTACGGCAGCAGCTACTTCAGCAGCATTGCGCATGACCTTGACACCGGCACGGCGTGCTTCACGCTGTCGCGCAGGACTGGTGTCGTAACCGACCACATGCCAGCCGGCAGCCACCAGATTTCTCGCGAACGCGCCGCCCATAATGCCGAGCCCGATCACGCCGATCGCGCCTTTGGGCTTTCTTGTCGCCATTCACCATCTCCCCGAAACGGAAGTGCATCAACTTATCCGTCCCGTCTTATGCGCTGACCGGAAGACTGTCGAGTCGTGGGGCATGCAAGACCGCTTTAAAGCGTGTCCGTGATCGCCTATCGTCGGCGAACAAACATCTAAGGAGGACGTATGCGAATTGGCGTTGCAGGTCTTGGAGTCATGGGCGCTGCCGTTGCGGCGCGGCTCATGGAGGTCGGGCATGAGGTGACGGTGTGGAATCGCACACCTGCGAAGACCAAGCCGCTGGCTGATGCCGGCGCCAAGGTGGCGGCAACGCCGGCGGAACTGGCGAGCGCGGTCGATGCGACCATCACCATGCTGACCGACGCGGCTGCGATCGACGCCGTCTACAACGGGCCGAATGGACTTCTTTCAGGAGATGTGAAAGGCAAGCTGCTCCTCGAAATGAGCACAGTGCCGCCCAACGTGCCGAAGGGACTTGCTCCGAAGGTACGTGCGAAAGGCGCGGCGATGGTCGAATGTCCGGTCGGAGGCTCGACCGCGCCCGCGCGCCAGGGAAAACTGCTCGGCCTGATGGGCGCGGAGCCTGCGGATGCTGAACGCGCAAAGCCTATTCTTAACCAACTGTGCAGGCGGCTCGAACACTGCGGTCCGATCGGCACCGGCGCTTCCATGAAACTCGCAATCAACCTGCCTCTGATGGTGGCCTGGCAGGCTTACGGCGAGGCCTTCGCCATCGCAGGCGCCGCCGGCTGGGAGCCAAAGCGGCTGCTTGATCTCTTTGCCGATACCAATGGAGCCAATGCCGCTCTGAAAAATCGCGCCGAAATGATTGTAACCATGTTCGAAGGGCGCGATCCCGGGCCGACCACGTTCAGCATTGCCAACGGCGTAAAGGATTTGCGAACGATGGTCGAAACTGGCGAAGGACGGGGCGCCGACATGCGCGTGACCAAGGCTGCGCTTTCCGGTTTCGAGGACGCGACAAAGCACGGCTTTGGCGGCGGCGACGGATCGCAGATGTCGGTGTACTGGTCCAGTCGGAAAAAGCAGTAGACAGTACAAAGGGAGAGACATCGTGAAGCTGTTCTCATTCTGGCGTTCTTTGGCGACCTATCGTGTTCGCATTGCGCTCAATCTGAAGAGCCTTGCGCCGGACGAAGTGATCGAAGTCAATTTGATGAAGGGACACCAACGCGAGGGGGAATTCCGCAAGATCAATCCGATGATGGCAATCCCCGCCCTCATCCTGGACGACGGCACGGTGCTGTTCGAATCCCTCGCGATCCTCGAATATCTTGATGAGACGCACCCCAACCCACCGCTTTTGCCGAAAGACCCGAAGGCACGGGCGCGCGTGCGCGGGCTCGCGCAGATCATTGCCTGCGACACGCACCCGTTGATCGTTCCGCGTGTGCGCGAATATCTTGCGCATGAATACAAAATCGACGAAGCCGGCGTCCTGAAGTGGGGTCACCACTGGCATACGGCCGCGCTGGCGGCTTTGGAAACGCATCTTTCGGGTTCGAAGGAGACCGGCCGCTATTGTCAGGGCGACACGATCACGATCGCGGACATTTGCCTTGCCGGCCAAGCCGTGGGCGCAGCCTATTTCAAATGCGACCTCGCGCCCTATCCAACCGTGAAGGGCATCGTCGACGATCTGAACAAGATCGATGCCTTCGCTCGCGCGCATCCGCTGAAGCAGCCGGGAGCCCCGGCCACGGTGTAGTCGCGTTTGTATGCTGAATACTGCAATCGTCGGCCTCGGGTGGTGGGGCAAAACCCTGGTGAAGGCGGCGCGCGATTTTGGCGCGCCTCTGCGCTTCGTGCGCGGCGTCACGCTCGAGCCCGAAACGGCACGCGATTTTGCCGCCGAGCAGCAGATTACGCTTGGGACTTCGTTCGATGAGGTTCTGGCCGATAAATCGATTGAAGCCGTTGTACTTGCAACCCCGCACACGATGCATCGGAGGCAGGTCGAAGCGATTGCAGGCGCCGGCAAGCATCTCTACTGCGAAAAGCCGTTCGCGCTGAGCAAAGCCGATGCCCAGGCTGCGCTCGAGGCCTGCCGGCGAGCCAATATCGTGATTGCGGTCGGGCACCATTTCCGGCTGATGCCTTCAATGCGTGTCCTGGCTGAGCTCAAGGAGACCGGGGCCTTCGGGACAATCATGCATGCGGAGGGGAATTACAGCCACGATTGGCTGGCGAATTATCCTGCCGACAGCTGGCGGCTGCGAGCCGAGGAAAGCCGGGCCGGTGGAATGACAGGCATGGGCGTCCATGTGCTCGATTGCTTTCGCGACCTTGTGGGACCGATGAAGCGGATCAGCGCCCTCGCGAAAGGGCGCGCTCTCAACCTCGCCACTGGCGACACCACCTCAGCACTGATCGAATTCGAGAACGGCGCAACCGGCACGCTCGCCACGACCATGAAGACGCCGTTTGCCTGGCGCATTGCGATTTTTGGCGAAAATTGCTGGGCAGAGAGCGTGAGCGAAACGCGCGCTCTCGTGCGGCACGCAGGTAAAGAACCTCAAATCATCGACCGGCCTGCCGACAATCATCTCGGGCGCAATCTCGATTACTTCGCACAGGCGGCGTTGGGGCAGGGGAAATTTCCGATTCCGCCCGACGGCATTTTGCAGACGGCAGCTGCGCTCGAGGCGGTTTTCAAGTCGGCGGAGGCGAACGGCGCCTGGATGACGGTCTGATTGTCACTGCAGCTTGATATCTGCAGCCTTGATGACGTTTCCCCAGCGGACGACTTCCTCGCGCATGTACCTGGAGGTGCGTTCGACTGAGCCACCAACAATCTCCCCCGACAGTTTCTTCAACTGATCCTGAACTTCGGGTTGGCGGAGCGCCTCATTCACGTCGGCGTTGATCTTGCCGATGATCGTTTCCGGGGTATTGGGCGGAGCTACGATGCCGTACCAGGCGACGGCATCGAAGCCGGGCAGCATTTCGCCGATCGTTGGCACGTCCGGCAGGGTCGGCAAGCGATTGGCAGATGCAACTGCAATCAATTTGAGCTTGCCGGCTTCGACGAGCGGCAATGAGACGCCCAGGTTATCGAACATCAGGTCGACGTCGCCGGCCAGCAGGCCTTGAAGCGCGGGGGCCGAGCCACGATAGGGAATGTGACGCAGCGTCACCTTTGCCATCAACTGGAACAATTCGGATGTGAGATGCGACGTGGTGCCGTTGCCTTGCGTCGCGCTCGTCACTTTGCCGGGGTTGCTGCGAAGGTATTCGATCAGCTCTGCCAGCGTCGACGCCCTGATATTATTCGGGTTCACAATCAGCGCGTTTGGCACCTGAATCGTCACGATAATCGGCTCGAATTTGGTCGGGTCGAAGCCAAGCTTCGGATAAAGATTCTGGTTGATCACGAGCGGCGGAGGCGGAGCGCAGAGCAGCGTGTATCCGTCAGGCGGTGAGCGATAGACAAACTCGGCGCCGATATTTCCGGCTGCACCGGTACGATTTTCGATGATCACCGTCTGGCCCCACTTGCGCGACAGCCAGTCGCCCACAATTCTCGGAACGGCGTCGGCGGTTCCTCCTGCCGGGAATGGCACGACGATCTTGACCGGGCGATCGGGGTACTCTTCCGCGCGCGCTCCACTTTGCAACGGTGCCGACGCCGCAAGAAATAAGGCCCACACCATGGCACAGCGACTGACGAAAAGATGTGGAGGCCATTCGCGCATTCAACACACTCCGAAAGTTCAGGCGGTCACCATGCCGGTCTTTCCGATGGCGAGACTGCTTCAGTCTGTGTGAAGATACAACAACGTGACCGGCGTATTTTGCCGCGGTCTTCGCTGGGAACAGATCATGCGCGAACGGCCCACCGCCATCATTATTGGAGGAGGCATCGGCGGGCTGTTTGCGGCCAATGCGCTCATTGCACGGGGCGTGCCGGTGTCGGTGTATGAACAGGCCCCCGCCCTCGGCGAAATCGGGGCCGGCGTATTTTTGACGCCCAATAGTGTGCGCCACCTGGAAAGAATCGGGCTCGGAGCGGCCATCGAAAAATGGGGCGCCAGGGTGGGCACCAGTTCTCGGTACTTCCGTCACGATGGCACGCCGATTGCCCCGGTCCAGGTCACGGATTCGTCCGGCTGGAACGCCACATTCGGAATGCATCGCGCCGATCTGGTCGCGATCCTGGCCGATGCTTTACCGGCGGAGGTCATCCATACCGGACATCGCTGCACCGGTTTTGAACAGGACGACGGCAGTGCTCAAGTGTCGTTCGCGAACGGCAAGAACACCGCGGCGGACGTGATCATCGCCGCGGACGGCATTCACTCAGAGCTCCGGCCCTTCGTCTTTCCTCCATCGCGTCCCGTGTTCTCAGGCTCGGTTGCATACCGCGGCGTGCTGCCGCTCGAACGCATTCCAGATTGGCCAACCAATGCCTGGCTGATGTGGCTGGGCAAAACGAAACACTTTCTGACTTTCCCGGTGCGCGCACGACGATTGATCAACTACGTCGGTTTTGTTCCCGCCGATGAGGAGATGAAGGAATCGTGGTCAGCTCCCGGCGATCCCGATGTCCTGCGGCGGGAATTCTCCGGCTGGGACACGCGTATCGAGCAACTCTTGCGGCATGTCCAAATGACCTTCCGCTGGGCTCTGTATGACCGCGAGCCACTCCCGACCTGGACCAGGGGACGATTGACGCTTCTCGGCGATGCCGCTCATCCGATGCTTCCCCACCTCGGACAGGGCGCCAATCAATCGATTGAAGACGGCATGGCGCTGGCAACAATTCTCGAGCGTGCGGACCGAACGACTGCTCCGGCGGCCCTCCTTGCTTATGAGCATTTGCGTCGTGAGCGTGTGGCGCAGGTCCAGCGCGGTGCGCGCGAGAATGGTCTGCGGTACGATTCGGCCTACGCAGATTTAGGAATTCGCGATGCCGAGATTAAAGCGCATGCGGCATTCCGTATGCGGCTCTACGACCACGATGTCGTCCCGGAGGCGCAGGCAGTGGCGGCATCGCTCGGCGGATAACTGTTATTCGTCATCTGTGTGACGTCTGCGAGCCTTGCGCTTGCGTCGCGGTGGTGCCTCGCGGGTTGCCGCCGCATTCGGGCGCACCGTTGGCGTATCCCGTTGCGCCGATGTTTCCTGCCAACGCAGGAATTCGCGGAAAAGCGCCGCATTTTCCTCAGGCCTTGCGGCTGGGAGGCTGGGTGTCGTTAGATCGACCGGATTTAAGGTCGTAACCTTGACCTCAACCGATTCTGGTTCATCGATCTTCGCGGCAACATTTTCGGTTGCTTTCGATTCGATAACGCTCTCATCCGCCACTTTCGACACGATGGCTTTTGGTGTGGCCGCGACTTCGCTGACTGCATTCCTGTCCGGTACTTCGGTAAAAATCACGACGTAAGTGGTTGCAAGTCCCGCGGCGAGGCCCGCCACTCCGGCAAAGCGAAGAGCGGGGCCGAGTACCTGCCTCTTGCGGGCCCGTTGGCTTAGACGCCAAACCGCTTCCATGCTGCCAGGTTCGGGCGCGGTCAGGGGACGCTCTGGCAAGAACTCTGGCGGCTCGTCAGGAATTTGCGGATCGAGCGAGGGCGCGGTCCGAATCTCGAGAGCCTGACCGTCAAACTGTTTCGTCCGTAATGCATTGGCGCGATCACGCAGATGGCGTGGCGCATAGTAAAGCAGATTATTGGGATCGGTCGCGTCCTGGTTGTCCGTCGCGGTGTCTTGTTGGTCTGGCGCGCTCATTCTGAACTCCTTCGAAGACCGGCCGCGATACGGCAGATGCGAACAGGCCGCAGGCCGGCGCTCTATGGCAGAACGCTGCAAAACTGGAATGATGAATAGCTTCAACGCCACGCAAGAATGGGCGGGAATTGTCGTCTCTGCGCGCCGTCCAAGCGTCCATCGCCTAGTCCCCACTCGGCAACTTTCCGCTGTGCAAATTATGGGATTGGTGGACAGGCTTTAGTTGGTCCGAACCTAGACAAAAATGTGATTCACCGCATGGCTGCGGTAACGAGAAACTGTCGACCTGATACGCGAGCGAATGGCGCTACAGATTCGCCGCCCGCAATTTGGCTTTCTGCGGAGCGATGGTCGCGGCCCAAACCCCGTGTATGTGCGCAACCTCTGCTTCGAATCGCTGCAGGAAAAGTCGTGCCTGCGTTGATAGCGTACGGCGCTTCGGCTGAATGACCACGAATTCCGCGTGCAGCTCCGGCTCGACGATGGGATTCACGATCAATTCGCCGCGGCCGATGTCATTCACCGAGATGACGCTCGGCAGGATGGTAACCCAGTCGGAACGCGCCACGAATTCGAGGGTGGCGATCATGGCGTCCATCTCCAGCATTGCAGCAATTTCGACGCCATGTGACTGAAAATACGTTTCGAGATTGCGGCGGCGGATGTTGTCAGGACCAGGGACCACGATTTTCAATGGGCGACATTTTGCCAGACGCAACGGGGCGAGTGCCTTGAAGCCCGCGCGCGGACCGGAGATCATCATCTCGCGGTCACGCACCAACATCCTCGATTTCAACCCAATGGTGCCCTCGAAAGCCGGCACCACGGCAAAGTCGAGCGCATCATCGAGCACCATTTCAGTCAGCAACGCGCTGTAGCCTTCGACGATGTGCAGGCGGACTTCCGGACACCGCGGCACGAAATCATCGAGTACCGGGGCGAGTACCGCCCGCGTGAACGTGGGCATCAATCCGATACGAAGATCGCCTGTGACTTCGCCCGCGAGCGAGCGCGCTTCTTCGGCGGCGTGCTCGAGCGTGCCGACTGCCTCAACGCATCGCTTGTAATAGCGCAAGCCTGCTGGCGTTGGGGTAACGCCGCCGGTGGTGCGCTCGAACAGCTTCACCTTCAGGGCCCGCTCGACCGCCGCTACGTGCTGCGAGATGCCCGATTGTGTTGCATTTTCCCGCTGCGCGGCGCGGGTAAATGAGCCTTCCTCGCACACCGCAATGACGGCGCGAATTTGTCGCAGCGGGATCGTGGCCATGTGGAGAATGCCTGAAAAAGGGGGGCATCAGAAAATCTAATGATCGGGCGCAGAATATATTATTTCTGCTTGAGCTGCCAACCGGCTTAGGATTTCGGCCCATTCAGCTACAGGCGCGCGAACGCGCCGGTTCGGGAGGACGGCCATGGGAGCTAATTTCGGCATTGCCGGCATGGATTGGCAGCAGCGGGTCAACTGGGACCGGCTGCGCGAATATCGCATCGAACGCGCGCGCGCGATGATGAAGAAGCACGGTCTCGGCGCCATGCTCTGCATGTACGACGAGAACGTCCGCTACATCACGGGCACGCTGACGCCCGGCTGGAATCGGCTCAAGCCAGGCCTGCGCTACGCCATGCTGTGCGGCGACGGCCGGCCGATCCTGTTCGAGCAGGGCGATCTCGGCTTCCAGATCGAGCGGCATTCGCCGTGGTTGCCGAAAGAGAACGTGCGCCACTCGTTTGCATGGATCAAAGGCGCGGCAGGTCCCGCTTCGACGCAGCAGGTGAACAAGTTCACCAAGGCGGTGCTGCAAGCGATGAAGGAAAACGGCGTCGCCGGTCAGAAGCTCGGCGTCGACTTCATCGACATCAACATGATCAACATCTTCAGGGAAAACAACATCAACTGGGTCGATGGCATGACCCCGATGATGGAAGCGCGCGCGGTCAAGAGCGAGGACGAGCAGGAATGTTTCCGCATCGTCGGAGCGATCGGCGATGCCACGCATTGGGAATGCATGAAATTCCTGCGCCCCGGCATTACCGAAAACCAGGTGACGGCGCACCTGATGGAATATCTCTACAACATTCCGGGAATGGAGGACGTCGAAGACGTGATCGTCTCGTCCGGTCCGAACACCTGGCCGAACTGGCGCAACTTCTCCGACCGCATTATCCAGCCCGGCGACATCGTCTTCATGGATTTGGCCGCGCTGACGTGGAACGGCTACAAGTCCTGCTATTACCGCACCTACTGTGTCGGCAAGGAGCCGAGCAAAGAGCAGAAGGATACCTATGCCACCGCGCTCGAATGGCTGTATGACTCAATCGGCGCGGTGAAGGTCGGCGCCACTACGCGCGACATCGCGCTCAAGTGGCCGTCGGCAATGGAAACCTGGGGCTATGAAGATGAAGACCAGGCCGCCGCCAATCTCTGGGGACATGGACTCGGTCTCGCGCAATACGATCCGCCGGTGATTTCGCGCATCTGGTCACTCGATCACCCGGTTGAAATTCAGGAAGGCATGACGTTTGCGCTCGAAACCCAGCACGGCAAGCGCTTCCGATATGGCGTGCGCATCGAGGAAATGCTGATCGTGAAGAAGAACGACATCGAGATCGTGTCGAACTTCCCAGTCAAGCAGATCACGGTCGTCGATCCGCTGCCCGGTTATGGGGACCATGTGAAGTGACGTCGGCGTAAGCCGACGTCATCCCCGGGCGAGCCGAAGGCGAGACCCGGGGATCTCGAGCCGCGAACTGTGGTGCCCGCTTAAGCGGGATGGCCGGGACAAGCCCGGCCATGACACCAGAAACCGATTGGTCCGCCGTGATGAACCCCTTTGTTCTGTCTCTCGATGATCCGTCTGCTGCCAACCCCGAGCGGGTCGGGCCCAAGGCAGCGAATCTCGCCGGCTTGATGCAGGCGGGCCTGCCAACACCGGGCGGGTTCGCGCTCACCGCGGATGCTTACCGTCAACAGATAAGACATCTCGGTATCGAGGACTTGCTCCGTCAATATAACGAAGCCGATCTGTCGAACTCGCGCCGCATCTCGATTCAGATCAGGCTTGCGCTCTATCAACGCCCGATCGCGCCGGACATTCTTGCGCCGCTTCTCGCCGCCTGGCGCAAGCAGCGCGAGAAGGCGCCATTGGGCGTCGTGCGGTCCTCGGCGCTGATCGAGGACCGCAAGGGCGCCAACTTCGCCGGCCAGTTCGAAAGTTTTCTTGGGCTTTCCGATGAAACCGAATTCCAGACCGCTGTGCGCGCTTGTTGGGCGGCCTTATGGACCTCGCATGCCCGCCGTTACATGGATAACCACGGTCTTTCTCCGGCTGATACCGCGATGGCCGTATTGATCCAGCCGCTTGTGTCGGCGCGCGCTTCTGGCGGCGGATTAAGCGAGACCGCCGAAGGACAGATGCTGATTTCGGCGACGTGGGGCCTGGGCTCGGCGATTGCCCAAGGCGAGGTGGTGCCGGATCGCATCTTGCTGAGCAAAACCGGCTTCCTCCGCACCGTCGAGGCCGGCCGCAAAGGACATCGCGATACTTGCGCGCACGGCGTGTCCGCCCCGGAGCTGGTCCCGAAAGAGCTTGTCAGTGAACCCTGTCTTTCACCGGGCGAAGCCGTGACGCTCGGTCGCCTCTTGCGCAAGTGCGAGCAACTGGCGGGCGGTCCCATCGAGGTCGAATGGGCAGCGGACGAGACCGGTTTCGTGCTGTTGCAATCGCGTCCGCTGCACATGGAGCCGGCGGTGGTGCCGGACGAAATCTGGCTGCAGCATCCGGGTCTGAATGGCCACCCCGCCGGGATTGGCTGGGGCTCCGGCCGCGCGGTCGTGGTCAATTGCGAATGCGAACTGTCGCGCGTTGCGCCCGGCGACGTGCTGGTCACGCGCGTGGCGGGGCCGGCTCTCAGCCCGATCTTGCCGCGTGTCTCCGGCGTCGTCGCCGAACTCGGTGGCTCCACCTCGCATTTGGCTTCGCTTGCGCGCGAGCGGGGAATTCCGCTGGTGCTGGGTGTGCTCGATGCCTCGCGCAAGATTCCCGACGGCGCGCAATGTGCCGTTGACGGAGTTGCCGGCATCGTGCGGTGGCTTCGGTGACGGCAAAGCCCCGCATTTTCGTCACCCAGCCGATCGCCGATAGCGCGCTCAAGCGGCTGCGGGCGTTGGCGAACGTGAAAGTCTTTCCCGACGACAGCAGGATCATTCCGCAACGCACGCTCATTGCCGCCGCTCGCAAGGC
>DAISKM010000040.1:0-13277 GCA_036820945.1 Pseudolabrys sp. | reverse complement strand
CGGTGAGACAGTGCGCCATCAGGAACTGCGGGTCGGCGACAAGGCGCTTGAACCATTTTTCCTGCAGATGCTTCGGTGCGAATTGGCGCAGGAGAACCGATACTTTCCAGTTTTGCACCAGCTTGTCGGCGAGGCCTGAATCGCCGCGCGCGATTTCCTCCGCGATCATCGCGAACGTGCGGACTTCGGTGCCCTTTTCGATCTCGACCCCGCCATACTCTTCCGGCACGCCCAAGGTGCGAATGCCGATTTTTTCGGCTTCTTCAAGAATGCGAGGCGGAAGCCGATCTTCCGGCACCATCGACCATTCGCGTTGCCAGTTCTGCTTTATGAACGGAAGGACAACTTCATCGACGAAATCACGGCAACTTTGCCGCATCATTCGTTGCTCTTCGGACAGACCTCGGTCTGCGGAGGTGCGATCGAGCATTTTCAGCTTCCTTCCTGACTCTGGCTAGGCGGCTTTCCTGTTCGACAGAAAGTCACCCATGCGGTCGAGCGCCTTCAGAATGTTTCCCGTCGAATTGGCGTAAGACACCCGCACATAGCCTTCACCCAGAATTCCGAAATCCGGACCTCCGATGATGGCAACCCCCGCATCCTCCAGCAGCGCCGACGCCAGCGGCTTTGCCTTCCATCCGGTGCGTTGCACGTTGGGGAAAGCATAAAATGCACCCTTGGGAGTGGCACAGGAGACGCCCGGCAACTTATTGAGCCCTTCGACCACGACCTTTCGCCGCTTGTCGAACTCGGCGACCATCTTGTGCACTTCGTTCTGCGGGCCCTTGAGCGCGGCGAGACCGGCATATTGCGCCGAGGCATTGACGCATGAATGCAGGTTCACTGCGAGCTTGCGCGCATAGTCATAAAGCTTGCCCGGCCATACAGCATAGCCCAGGCGCCAGCCTGTCATGGCGTAGGTCTTTGACCACCCATTGAGCAGGATCAGGCGATCACGGATTGAATGATAGGACAGCAGGCAGACGTGCGTCTCGCCGTCATAGACCATGTGGTCGTAAATCTCGTCCGACATGATGGCCACGTCCGGCCATCTCTCCAATCCCGCCACGAGCTTGTCGACTTCAGCCTTGGGCGTCACGCCGCCGGTCGGATTGGCTGGCGAATTCACGATCAGCAGTCGCGTACGGGGCGTGATCAGCTTCAGCGTTTCCTCAGCCGAAAAGGCGAAACCATTCTCCTCACGAATCGGCACCGGCACCGGCTTGGCCCCGGTGAATTCGATCATCGAGCGATAGATCGGGAACCCGGGATCGGGATACAGGATTTCTGCGCCTGGCTCTCCGAACATCAGGATCGACATGAACATCGTCGGCTTGCCGCCGGGCATGATCATCACGCTGTCCGGGGAAACCTCGACCTTGAAGCGCTTCACGAGGTCGGCCGCAACGGCCTCGCGTAGGGGAGGAATACCGTTTGCGGGGGTGTACCCATGGTGGCCGTCGCGGAGGGCCTTGACCGCCGCTTCGACGATAAAATCCGGCGTCCTGAAATCGGGCTGGCCGATGCCAAGATTGATGATGTCGCGGCCTTGCGCGACCAAGGCATTGGCGCGGGCGAGCACCGCGAACGCGTTTTCCTCGCCGATGCGGTCGAAGGCCGCGATTGTACGAAGCATGACTGCTGTCCTCCCCAGGCCCCGCGCGGCACGACCGCGCGGAACGCCTCATCAAGGAGGCGGCACTTCAGCCGATCAGACAGCAAAAATCAAACGGCACCAGAGCCTTGTCAAAAGAGGCGGCTAGTTACCATCGCCGCCAAACCTTCCGCTGATATCGCGCATGATCTGGAAACGAATGTTCGGGTCGGGATCGTCGCCGAGGTACATGCCGCCAAAGTATAGTGGGCCGGGACGAACCAGGTTCGTACCCCAATCCTGAGAACCGGCAATCGTGGTTACAACAGCCTTCTTGTGCTTGCGCGATTTAGCGTCCGCTGGTGGGGCCAGTGTGAACGCCAAAATCAATGCAAGGCCGAATAGTTTGAACGGAAGCGATGACATGACCATCCTCAATTGTGCATGCTAACCACATAACGAATAGACACCAACACGCAAAGAAAATGCCTCACCAGGCCGATCACATGTCGGTGTCGGAATATTGAGGCGGCGGGGGTACCCTGGTCGGCGGGACTTCGCGCTACACTGGCCGATTTGCAATCGTCTGCGAGTTGAGGGCATTGTCGGTCTCTCGCCCTTTTCAAGGATTTCGGTCATGGGTGTCGCCGACAAACGTCGCACGTTCCGTGCGTTGCATCAGAGTGGCTGCTTCGTCATTCCCAATCCGTGGAATGTCGGCAGCGCCCGCTACCTGCAGGGACTCGGATTCAAGGCTTTGGCGACGACCAGCGCCGGCTATGCCCATTCAATAGGCTATTCCGACGGTGACGTGACGCGCGACATGGTGCTCGCGCATTGCCGTGAAATCGCACAGGCAACAGACGTACCCGTGAATGCGGACTTTGAAGGCGGCTATGCCGATGATCCTGACGAGGTTGCAGCCAACGTTCGACTGTGTATCGAAACCGGCGTGGCCGGAATATCGATCGAAGATTTCACGGACGACGATGCCGATCCGCTTTACGACTTCGATCTCGCGGTAAGGCGCGTTCGCGCAGCACGCGACGCAATCGACAAGGCGGGTGGCGACGTGATCTTCACAGCACGCACGGAGGGATTCATCAGGAATCGACCCGACCTGGACGAAACCATCCGCCGCCTGAAAGCCTTCGCCGATGCGGGGGCCGATTGCCTGTACTCGCCGGGAATTCGAACTCCCGAGCAGATCGCGGCGACCGTCAAGGCGGTGGCACCCAAGCCGATCAATTTTCTCAACAGTGGTGCTTTCGGCTACACGGTCAGCGACCTCGCTGCGATGGGCGTGCGTCGCATCAGCGTCGGCGGCACGCTGTCACGCGTGGCCATGCATGCGTTCGTGCAATCGAGTCGTCAACTTGCGGAAGGCAAGTTTGACAGTTTTGCCGGCATCATATCGAACGCCGAACTGAACAAGTTCTTCCACGAAGATCTGCCGAGTCGGCCAAGAACCTGACCGAATGAACTCTGCCACCGCCTCTTCGGCCCGCCTGACCGAACAGCGGCCCTTTGTGCTGTTTTGGCTGGCAAGGCTTGCCTCGACGATGGGCTACCAGATGCTGGCCCTCACCATCGGCTGGCAGATCTATGAGCTTACCAACAGCGCCTTTGACCTCGGGCTTGTCGGCCTCATTCAATTCGTCCCCGCCGTCGTGCTGACCCTTCTGATCGGTCATGTTGCAGACCGATACGACCGCAGACTGATCGTACGCGCCGCGCACAGCGTCTACGCAGCCGCCGCGCTGATGATCACGGCGGCATTGGTAACCGGGACGCTCAGCCGTGGCCTGTTGTTCATTGCAGTCTTCATAATCGGCTGCGCGCGCGCATTCGAATTACCCACAGCGCACGCGCTTGCGCCGACGCTTGTGCCGCCGTCATTGATCTCACGGGCGGTTGCGGCGTGGACTTCGGCCAATCAGGCTGCCGTGATCTGCGGACCCGCGCTTGGAGGTCTGGTCTACGCGGTAAGTCCGGTACTGATCGGCCTCGCGTGCCTGATCTTCTTCGCCTCTTCGATAACTTTGGTCAGTCTGGTACGCGCGCGAGAGCCGGCGCCATCCCGTGAACCGACCACATTGGCGTCGGTGCTTGCTGGCTTTCATTACATTCGCAGCCGACGCCGGCTGCTCGGGGTGATTACCTTAGACCTATTCGTGGTCATTCTCGGCGGCGCCACCGCGCTGCTGCCGGTCTATGCGCGGGATATCCTTGCCGTTGGACCGATCGGTCTCGGCCTCTTGCGGTCGGCACCCGCCGTCGGCGCGTTGATTACGTCGCTTGTGCTGGCCCGGCATCCGATCGAAAGGCATATCGGTCGCAAGATGTTTGCGGTGGTCGGAATTTTTGGCGTGGCGACGATCGTATTCGGGCTATCGACATCGTTTCTACTCTCGTTGTTGGCTCTCGGCGTCCTTGGCGCTTCCGACGCTATCAGCATCGTCATCCGGTTTTCCCTGGTGCAGATTGAAACTCCCGATGAAAAACGCGGGCGCGTGAGCGCCATCAACTACCTGTTTGTCGGGTCTTCGAACACGCTGGGCGAATTCGAGTCCGGCCTGGTCGCTGCCTGGCTTGGCGCGATCCCGTCGGTAGTGATTGGCGGAGTAGGCTCGCTGCTGGTCGCAGCCGTCTGGATGATGTTATTTCCTGATCTGCGCCGTATCGACCGGTACCAGCCGGCGGATCGCGAACAAATGAGGGCGTGATGCATATTCTTGTCACCGGGGCCGCGGGCATGATCGGCCGCAAGCTCACCGCGAGGCTGGTCAGGGACGGTCAGCTGAACGGACAAAAGATTGATCGATTGACCCTGATTGATGTCGTGGCTCCTGAAAAGCCGAGCGGCTTCACGGGAACCCTCGACCTCTCGGCGAGCGACCTGTCAAGCCCAGGCGCGGCAGCCAAAGCCGTCGCAGGCGGGCCTGGCGTGATATTTCACCTCGCCGGAGTGGTCTCGGGCGAGGCGGAAACCGACTTGGAGAAGGGTTACCGCGTCAATCTCGACGGCACTCGCGCCTTGCTCGAAGAAATCCGGGCTGCTGATTGCAAACCCAAAGTGGTGTTTACGTCCTCCATCGCGGTATTCGGCGCGCCCTTTCCTTCTTCCATTCCCGATGATTTTCATCTCACCCCACTGACGTCGTATGGGACGCAAAAAGCCATTTGCGAATTGCTGCTTGCCGACTACACGCGGCGCGGATTTCTCGATGGCGTCGGCATCAGGCTGCCGACAATTTGCGTGCGGCCCGGCAAGCCGAACAAGGCAGCGTCCGGCTTTTTCTCCGGAATCATTCGCGAACCTCTCGCCGGTCAGCAGGCGCTGCTGCCAGTCGCCGAAACGGTGCGGCACACCCATGCGAGCCCGCGGGCCGCTGTCGGATTTCTGCTTCATGCAGCGGGCTTGACGCGTCAACAACTCGGGGGACGCATCAATCTTTCCATGCCCGGCGTGTCATGCACGGTCGGAGAACAAATCGAAGCGTTGCGCCGCGTTGCCGGAAGTAAGGTCGCCGCGCGCATCCGCCGAGAACCTGACGAGCTCGTTCAGCGAATCGTTTCCGGCTGGGCCGAGCGCCTCGACGCCGGGCGCGCGCGTGATCTCGGATTTAAGGCCGAGGACAGTTTCGACGACATTGTCCGCGCACACATCGAGGACGAATTGGATGGAAAGATCGCGAATTGACGCACCTCGATGGAAACCGCAAGTGCAACAAGCTCATGCGCTTGCATCGCACGCTGCAATCCTTACATTGAAGCCATGACCTACGTCGACGCTGCCGTCGCTCCATTACGAAAAACCGGTCAGATCAAGATCCATGGCCCTGCCGCCTTTGAGGCGATGCGCAAGGCTGGTCAGCTCGTTGCCCGTTGTCTCGACATGCTGGCGATGGAAGTTGGCCCGGGCATGCCGACCGAGAAGATCGACAGGCTCGTACTCGAGTACGCCATGGATCATGGCGCCCTCCCCGCCACCCTTATGTACCGCGGGTACAGGAAGTCGACCTGCACATCGCTCAACCACGTCGTGTGTCATGGCATTCCCGGCGACAAGCCATTGAAGGATGGCGACATCGTCAATATCGACGTGACGCTCATCCTGGATGGCTGGCATGGCGATTCCAGCCGGATGTTTACCATCGGCGAAATTCCACGGCGGGCCGAAAGACTGATCGACGTTACGCACGAGGCGATGATGCGCGGCATCGCCGCCATCCGGCCCGGGGCAACGAGCGGAGATATCGGTCACGCGATACAGGCTTATGTCGAAGCGCAACACATGAGCGTGGTGCGCGATTTCTGCGGGCATGGCCTTGGCCGGCTATTTCATGATGAGCCCAATGTGGTGCACGTCGGACGGCCGGGCGAAGGAATCGTTCTAAAGCCGGGGATGTTTTTCACGGTCGAGCCGATGATCAATCTCGGCCGCCCGCACGTGAAGGTGCTGTCCGACGGATGGACCGCGGTCACGCGCGATCGATCTTTGTCGGCGCAGTTTGAGCACACTGTTGGGGTCACCAACGACGGTGTCGAAGTGTTTACATTCTCACCCGCCGGCCTGCACAAGCCGCCGTATAAGCGCTAACGCGCCTGCCCCATTTCTCCCTTGTAAAGCAAGGTTCAGGCTTGAGTTGTGCTTATAAATTATTACAAGTAATACGTGTATTCAACAGTCAATACATTCATGACGAACAAGATTGCCAAAACGGGCCGGGCGGCTGGCCTTTCCGAGGCGCCACCTCACTATCACGGCCATCGGGAACGGCTGCGCGACCGCTTCCGGCAGGCCGGCGCCGAAGCGGTGAGCGATTACGAACTCCTGGAGCTCGTACTTTTCCGCGCCATCCCGCAACGCGACGTCAAACCGCTGGCGAAAGACCTGATCTCCAAGTTCGGATCCTTCCCGGAAGTCATTGCCGCGCCCCCGGCCCGGCTCGCGGAGATAAAAGGCATCGGCGACGCTGCCATTACAGAGCTCAGGGTTGTGCACGCCGCTGCAAGCCGTATGGCGCGCGGCCAGGTCCAAAAGCGGCCGGTGCTGTCATCCTGGTCAAGCGTGATCGACTACTGCCGCACGGTGATGGCCTTCGCCGAGAAGGAGCAGTTTCGCGTTCTCTTCCTCGACAAGCGCAATCAGTTGATCGCCGACGAACTGCAGCAGGTCGGCACTGTCGATCACACGCCAGTCTATCCGCGCGAGGTGGTCAAGCGCGCGCTTGAGCTCTCCGCGACTGCACTAATCCTGGTGCACAATCATCCATCAGGCGATCCGACGCCGTCGCACGCCGACATCCAGATGACGCAGACGATTATCGACGTTGCCCGACCACTTGGCATCGCAGTGCACGACCACATCATAGTCGGCAAAGAGGGCCACGCGAGCTTCAAAAGCCTGCGACTGATTTGAGGAATGAAAATGCAGATCAACAAAATAATCTGGTGGAATCTTGGATTGATCGTTTCAATCGCAGTCTATGGTATCATCACCGATGAACCCTACTGGAAAGCCAATGGCCACGATCCAAACCTGTATGATTACTTTTTCTGGTTCGCCACCGCCTTGAATGGCCCGTCAAGTTTTGCGGCTGATTACTTGTCGTGGCTTACTGGGCCGTACGATGATGTACGAATCATAATTCAGTATGTCTTGTGGTGCTTGTTACTTTGGCCACAGTGGAAACTGTACGAATTTGTTGCAAATTTTTCTCTGCAAAATCGCCAAAGACGTGTTGTGCTTTGTCTCTTTGTTTTGCTCTTTACTGTAGCAGGCGGAATTGCGAGCTACGAAGCCTGGGTATTCGGACATAGGGACGTAGGCGATTTTTTTATAGACAAGTATTTCTGGTTTTGGCGTGTAGGCGGAGTTGCCTGTGCGGGTCTGGTATTTTCTGTGTATGCTTATCTCACGATGCGCGCCACAGAATGCGTGCCGCCGGTCGCGGCATCCAAATCTAATGGCGCGCGCGCAATGACGCAGACCCAGCGGGCAGTGCAGGTCCCGGTCGGACGTTTTTACTGCCGCACCAGCGTGATCTGATCGGCGCTCTCCGGCACGCGCCGCCACGTCGTGTTGTCGACTTCCTCGAAGCGCCAGGGGTTGCCGCGTGACGGCACCAGCATGATCTGGTCGCGGTCGATGCGCCATTGCGCGAAATTAAGACGGGCAATGGCCTGTTCGCAGCCAGGTTTGACGGTAACGGCGAATCCATCGCTGGCCTTGGTCATTGCCAGCGTCAGGCCGCAAACTGGCGGGCCAGCCTTGCGTACGATCGCCCAATCGCCGGCCAACTGTTCGGGCGGTCTTGGTGCCGCCCCTGCTGCCGCCGCATTTTGCAGAAACAGCACGCCGACGCCCGGCGTCGGCGCTTCGAAGATGCTGTCTTCGACTTCACTGAACTCGACGAGAGTTCTGCCACGCGCATCGAGCAGATAAAGCAGGTCATTTTCCGGGAACTTCCAGGCGGTGACGTCACGGACCACCGGGAACAGGTTCGCGCAATTGGCGTCGAATTCGATTTTGAAGCCGCCCGGAGTTGGATCGCTTTTGAAGGTGGCGGTGCAAATCCTGTCACGATCGGCGTTGGAAAATTCCCAGCTGCCTATCAGCCGCTTGGCCGATTCATTAAGACCCGCGGGCTGCGCAAGGGCAACACCGCTGACACAGACCGCCGCAAGACCGATCGCAAGACGGGTCATAAACACACTATAGCACCCGGGTTTCTCGGCCGCTCGCCTGTCATTTCGGCGGCCATGGCGTTTCGGGAACCGGCGTGATTGGCGGCTTACCCGCGGCCCAGGCCAGAATGTTGTCTACCACCAGCTGATCCATCGCCGCACGGGTTGCCTCCGTCGATGAGCCGAGATGAGGGAACAGCACGATGTGGTCCATCGCAATCAGTTCCTTGGGTACGTCGGGCTCGTTGGCAAACACGTCAAGTCCCGCCGAATAAATAGTGCGTTTTTGCAGAGCCTCGATCAGTGCGGGCTCGTCGACCACCGAGCCACGCGCCATGTTGATCAGGACGCCGCGTGGACCGAGCGCCTTCAGCACTTCGGCATTGATCATATTCTTGGTGCCGGCGCCGCCCGGCACGATCACCATAAGCGTGTCAACGTCGCGCGCCATGTCGACTAGCTTAGAATAATACTTGTATTGGACGCCGGGCTGCTGGTTGCGGCTGTGGTACACGATCGGCACGCCGAACGCCTCGAGTCGCCGCGCGATCGCCTTGCCAATACGCCCCATTCCAACCATTCCGACTGTACGATCGCGCAGCGTGGCCTTTGTGAGCGGATAGTGAGCTTCCTTCCATTTGCCGGCGCGCAGGTAGCGATCCGACTGGGGAAATTCGCGCACGGTACAAAGCAAGAGACCGAGCGCAGTGTCGGCGACCTCCTCGTTCAGCACTTCGGGCGTGTTGGTGACGACGATGCCATGCTCGCCGGCCCATTTTGCGTCGACATGATCGTAGCCGACGCCAAAGCTTGAAACCTGCTCGAGATTGGGGAATTGCCGGAGGAAGTTACCGTCGACCTTGTTGGCGGTATAGGCAATCGCTATTGCCTTGATCTTATCGCCGACCTCTTTGACGTATGCCGCCTTGTCCTTGGCGTCGAGCCAGTGGTGAAGCGTGACTTTGCCTTCGAAGCCTTTCATCATCACCGGCTTTTTGGCACCGACCAACAGTACATCCGGCTTATCGCCAGCCATTTCGTATTCTCCTGCCTAAACCGGCGCCGTCTCCGGGCGCCTCCGGCTCCAAGCGCTAGCCTGACTTTTCGGGTTCGGCAAGCTGGAGGTCAAAGCAAAGCTTGATGGACTTTGCCAAGTATTATTTGCCCGAAAACACGCCGCGGACGGTGTAGGCAAAGTGCGCGATGCACCGATCAATCGCTGTCTCGTCGAGACGGGTGCGCGTCCATCGAAAAATCAGACCGTGGGCGAGCCATATTACAAAGCATGTCATCAATGCGGCGAAAACCACATCCGAGAAGAAATGGCCGCCATAGGCCATACGCAAGGCGCCAATACTCACGGTGAAAAGCGCGGCGCCGGCTAACGCAACTGCGCGCCAGGGCGCCGGCGCCAGAATGGCGGGCGCGAACAGCCAGGCCGCCGTGCTCGTTTCACCCGACACGAAAGAGCAGTTATTTTGGCAGCTGCCCTCGAAATTCCACCAGGGCACGTAACTCTGCTTGCCGCCGAATTGCCTGACCTCGACCGGACGCGGGCGACCACCATGCGGCTTGAAGACCGCATTGACCAGGAGACCGGGGCCGATAGCCATCGTGAGAGTGAGGAAAATAATTGCGCGGCCCGGCACCAGAAGAGGCCGTCGGGGCGCAAAGAGCTTCACGACCAACGCGCAGATGATGCAGCCGAAAAGAGCGGCCACGATCACGTAGCCTTGACCGCGCAGCCACGCCAACGTTAATTGCGAGGCCGCAGGAAAACGTTTGGCAACCGGATCGAATAGCCGCCTGGCTATTTCAACATCGAGGTCCGGAGCAAAAACCGAAACCAAGACCGCGCCAGCCGTCGCAAGGCCGATCATAATCAACGCGATTGTCGAGGATTGTATCTTCAGAAGAAGCTCCGTCCGTTCGAGTCCGGGCCGCAGGGGCATCGTGGCATGCTGGCGAACGGACCCCGGCAGATAGCCTGCGTCCCCAAAATTTGCAATAACGCGAGATGCGGACCTGTATACGCAGTGTTTACGCGAATAGACGAAATCCCAGCAACCGCCGGCAACCTGAGAAACGCGTGCAGCAAAAGTCACCCGAGCCATCGTCGCTACTTCAGCGCAAAGATGTCCTCGGCGCCCTCATAGCCAGTGGGTTTGTTTTCATGGCGATCGGCCAGGCAAGCTCCCCCAATGGCGATGATATGCACGAGCTCGCCGAAACCATTGGCTTGGTCCTTATCATCGTCTCAATCTTTGGCCGCACCTGGTGCGCAATCTATCTCAGCGGCCGCGAAAACCGCGAACTTGTGACGCGCGGACCTTACTCCGTATGTCGCCACCCCATGTATAGTTTCGCCATCCTCGGCGGCGTCGGTGTCGGCGCACAAGTGGGCAGCTTTGTCATTGGTCTAGTCTGCGGCTTGATCGCGTGGCTGATCCTGCAACGCTTCGCGACGCGGGAAGAAACAGCATTGCAGGCCAAATTTGGCAGCATCGATCAGGAATATGCCGAACGTGTGCCACGATTTATTCCCAAGCTCTCGCTGTGGCGGGATGTCGACGTCCTCGAAGTCTGGCCACGGACGGTGACGCGGGCATTTCTCGACGCCGCGGTTTTTCTGGTTGCCGTTCCGATCGCGGAAGTGGTCGAGTACCTGCACGATATCGGTGCGCTGCCCGCGATCTTCCACCTTGCCTGAGCGACGCTCAGATCAGGGACGTGATCGGCGATTCGACCAGGGCTTTGAATGCCGCCAGCAATTCTGCCCCAAGCGCACCGTCGACGACCCGGTGGTCGCACGACAAAGTGACGGTCATCTGGCTGATGAACTTTACGCTGCCGTCCGCCGACTCGATCGGCGCCCGGCGACTCGTACCGACGGCGAGAATTGTTGCGTGCGGCGGATTGATGATGGCGGAAAACTCGCGCACACCGTACATGCCGAGATTGGAGATGGCGCTCGAACCCCCCTGATATTCGTTCGGCTTGAGCTTCTTGTGGCGCGCGCGATCCGCGAGATCACGCATTTCGGCTGAAATTGCGGTCAGCGATTTTGTTTCGGCATTCCGGATAACCGGGGTGATAAGCCCGCCGTCGAGGGCGACGGCCACGCCAATATCGGAACCGCGGAACTGCAAAATTCGATCGCCAGCCCAAACCGCATTGGCGGCGGGAATTCGCTGCAGCGCCGCAGCCCAGGCCTTGATGACGAAATCGTTGACCGACAGCTTGAACGCCGGCTGGCCTTCTTTGCCTTTCGGCGCAGCTGCATTCGCTTCCTCGCGCATCGCCATCAGGCGGCCGACGTCGAGATCGGTCGTGAGATAGAAGTGCGGAATGGTTTGCTTGGCCTCAACCAGGCGCGTGGCGATGGTCCGGCGCATGGAGTTGAGGGGAACTTCTTCATAAGCGATCCCCTCGTACAGGGCCTTTATCTGGGCTGCGCCGGCGCCCGTGGCGATGGCAGCCGCAGCCGGCGCTGCCTGCTCGATATCGCGGGCAACTATGCGTCCGTGCGGGCCGGAGCCGGCTACGCGTGTCAGGTCGATGCCGCGCTCGCCCGCCAGCCTTCGCGCGAGGGGAGTTACCGTGGTGCCGCTTGCCAGTCGCGCAGGGCCGTAGTTGCGCTCCGGCGTTCTCACCTCGCGGAAGGGATCCATCGGCGCAGCTCGAGGAACAGGCGCTGCCTGTGATACCGGCATCGGAGCAGCGGGCGCAGATCGTGACTCCGTGGCTGGAATCTTGGGCGCTGCAGCAGATGGCGCCGTTGCCGAAGCACCCGAACCCGAAATCACTGCAACCACTGCGCCGACCTTTGCAATCTCGCCGACCTCAAAGCGTATTTCGGCAAGCGTGCCGGCGGTTGTCGAGGGCACTTCCATCGAGGTCTTGTCGGTCTCGATTTCAAACAGGTTATCGCCCGGCTTCACCACATCGCCGGCTGACTTGAACCATTTGGTGATCTTGCCCTCGGCAACGGTCTCGCCGAGCTGCGGCATCAGAACGTCCACGCGCTTGTCCCCGATTCCGCTGCCTACCAGCTCACCGAAACATACTGTGTTTCGAGGAATTCCATCATGCCCTCATGCGCGCCTTCGCGCCCGAGCCCGGACTGCTTGGTGCCGCCGAACGGCGCGGCCGGATCGGAGACCAGGCCACGATTCAGCCCCACCATCCCGAAATCGAGCTGCTCAGAAACCCGCATGCCACGGTTCAGATCTTTCGTGTACAGATAGGCCACCAGGCCGTATTCGGTATCGTTGGCGCGGCTGATCGCCTCGTCTTCGCTCTTGAAGGTCTGGATAGACGCGACCGGTCCAAAGATTTCCTCGTTCAGCATCTTGGCCGAGTCCGGCACATTGGTCAGCACGGTAGCGGGATAGAAAAATCCGGGACCATCCGGCAATTTTCCGCCGACCAATACCTTGGCGCCCTTCTTCACGGCATCATCGACCAGTTCGATCACCTTGTCGCGACCGTCTTTGTTGACCAGCGGGCCGAGATTGACGCCTTCATCAAGCCCGTTGCCCATCTTCAGCGAGCCCATCTTGGCAGTGAGTTTTTTCGCAAACTCGTCGTGCACTTTCTCGTGCACATAGAAACGATTGGCTGCGGTGCAGGCTTCGCCCATGTTGCGCATTTTTGCGACCATGGCGCCATCGATCGCCGCATCGATATCGGCATCCTCGAACACGATAAACGGCGCGTTGCCGCCCAGCTCCATCGCCGGCTTGACGATATTGTCGGCGGCCTCGTGCAGCAGCTGGCGTCCCACCGCGGTTGAACCGGTGAAAGACAGGACGCGCACGCGCGGATCGTGCAGCATGGCTGAGACCACTTTGCCCGACGAACGCGAAGGAATGACGTTTACGACGCCGGCGGGAACGCCCGCTTCCTCCAGCGCCGGCATCAGCGCCAGCATGGTGAGCGGCGTATCGGAAGCGGGTTTAAGAACAACCGGGCAGCCCGCGGCGAGTGC
>DAISKM010000039.1:4472-13302 GCA_036820945.1 Pseudolabrys sp. | reverse complement strand
ATCCAGGATCGCTCGAGCCGCCGTACGACAACAAAGGCTCCGACGAGCAGCGTCAGGCTGACAACAAAATAGTTCATGTAGAAAGAGAGCGAGAGGCCAGCAAATTTGATGTTGTCATTGAATGACCAGCCAAGAATCGTCATGCCTTTCACTTGCATGCCCTGCGGCCCGCCAAGCACGTCGTTGACCTCGAGAAAGGTCTTCAGCAGCAACGCAAATGCGATGGTCACCACCGCCGCATAGTGTCCGCGCGTGCGCAGCACCGGAAGCAGCAAAAGCGAGCCGGCCAACGCAGCCAGCAGGCCGCCGATCGGCAGCACCAGCAGATGCGGCACCGATGTATACGTGTTCAAGACCGCGGAGGTGTACGCGCCGATTCCGAAAAACGAAGCCCCCGCGAAATTCAGGACGCCGGCATATCCGAACTGCACGTTCAATCCGAGTGTGGCGACCGAATAGAGCAGGACCGTGATGATCAGCAGCAATACGAAATGATTGTCATAAAAATACGCTGCAACGATGAGCGCGGCGATGATCGCGCAGGCGCCAAGCGCGTCCTCGTGTTCGACGAAGCAGGTGCTGACGCCGTCGAGCAGGCCGAACCACGCCGCCGCCGCGACAACAGCAATGCCGGCGACGAGCAATGCGATGATCAATGCCTGCTTTTCGACGGCCAACAGGGCGATCAGATATACCGTGGCAACTGCCAGCGCGATCAACCCCGGCCAAATCGAGACGCGAGCTTTCTTCGCTATCGTTCTAGACGCGCTCACTGATCTTTTCCTGGATCAGCCCGGTCGGACGCCAGGCCATGATGGCAATCACCACCGCAAAAGCGAACACGTCCTTGTAAGCGCTGGCGAAGGGCAACAGCACGGTGCCAACGGTCTGCAAGCCCGCGAACAGGAACCCTCCGAGAATGGCTCCGTAGATGCTGCCGAGGCCGCCGATAATGGCGGCGGAAAAGCCGATCACGCCAAGATAGAGGCCAATGCCGAAGTTGATTTCATTGTAGTAGAGGCCGTTCATCACGCCTGCGAAAGCGGCGAGGGCGGAGCCGATGGCAAAAGTGATCAGGACGATGACAGTGAAGTTAATGCCCATGGTGCGGGCGGTTTCTTCGTCCTGCGCGACCGCGCGGATAGCGAGGCCAAGCTTCGTACGATTGAGAAGATACTGGATGCCAACGATCACGAGAACACCGGAAGCGAGCATGAGCACATTGTCGAGCCGCAAATTGAATGCGCCGAGGTCGACCGACCCGCGCGGCAGCAACGCCGGAAACGGTTTCGGATTGGCGCCCTGCGGATAAAACAGCCGCACGCTCTCGCGCAGCACGGTGCCAAGCATCAGCGTGATCAAGAGAGTGTTGAGCGCTGGCGCCGATCGCAACGGCATGACCAGATAGCGGGCGATCAGCATCCCGAGCAAGGCCATCAAAAGCGTTGCCAGCACGAGCATGACGACAAGATCGAGCCACGGGGATCGGACGCCGAGCGAAGTCAGGCCGGCGAACGCGGCAAGCGCAGTGAATGCGCCAACCGTGAGGACGTCTCCATGCGAGAACTTGATGACATCCAGCACGCCGAAGAACAGCGTGAAACCGACGGCCACCAGCGCATACATCATGCCGAGCATCAGCCCGTTCATGACGTATTGAGCGAAGAGGCCGAGGTCCATGTCAGGTGTCAGCAAACCGCAACGAAAAAACCCTTCATTCCCGCGTAAGCGGGAATCCAGAACAAGATAACAAATCTATCCATATATCGCCTGGGTCCCCGCTTTCGCGGGGACGAACGGTGAGTGTATTGGCCGCTTAAGGCTGGCCGGGCAGCTTGCGCTTGCCGCTGGCGTATTCGCTGTCATCCCATTCAACGAATTTGCCGTCCTGCACCACGTACTTGGTGATGACCGGCACAGTGTTCTGGCCGTGATCGTCGAAGGTGATCTTGCCCACGATCGAATCGCGATCCTTCACGTTCGCCAGCGCTGCGATCACCTTTTTGCGGTCGGGCCCGACTTGCTCGATGGTGTCTAGAATCATGTCCATCGCGGCAAAGGCGAATGCGCCATACGCTTCCGGCGGATTGTCGTATTTCTGTGCGTTGTATTTCTCCATGAAGAACTTGCCGCCGGGCAGCTTCTCGGTAGGCGCACCTTCGCGGAAAGCGAGCACGCCTTCAGCCAAAGGCCCGAGCCCCTGGATAAAGGCATCTGATACAATGCCCGAGGTGCCGTCCAAAACGGCTTTGATGCCAAGCTTGTCCATCTGGGAACGAATGCGGACGCCGATCGGGGTCAATCCGCCGAAGTAGATCACCTCAGGATTGAGCGCTTTGATCTTTGTGAGCTCCGCAGTGAAATCCTGTTGGTCTGCCGTGACTCCGAAGGTGCCGACAATATTGGCTTTGCCGATCTTGGCCAGCGCCTTGCTGAAATACTCGTTGTGACCCTTGCCGTAATCAGTGGTGTCGTGGATCACCGCCACTGTCTTATAGCCGAGCTTGGAAATCAGCTCCGCATTGGCGTCGTTCTGATTGATCATCGTCCCGTTGACGCGGTGTATCTCTTCATACTTGTTGCGATAGGTAATGTCGGGCAGCACCGCACCCCAGACGATCACTGGAAAACCGAACTTGTGATAGGTGTCGACAGTAGCGATTGCAGCGACCGAGCAGTAATGCGTGGCACCCGCAATGATATCCTTGTCTGCCGCCATCTTGGTGGCGACCTGCACGGCCACGTTTGGCTTGCACTCGTCGTCGAGCACAACGAGCTCGTAGTCGTATTTCGCTTTTGAATCGGCATTGCGGAGCCGAACGGCGAGGTCTGCCGAATTGCGGCCGCCAAGACCGTTCACGGAGACGCCGCCGGTAAGCGGACCAATGAAGCCGACTTTGACCTTGTCCTTGGCTTCGGCGTTCGCTGTAGCGACGGCAAGGATGATTGCCGCGACGCCGGCCGCGATACAGTGCCTCGTTGTTTGACTCATACGCCCTCCATGATCGTTCTCGCCCTTCGCAATATGCGGCATAGTTGCGCGGGAGGAGCCTGACGGCAAGCTCGTATAATGTCGCTGGCTGATGCTCGTTCTGTCGGGTTGAGCATCTTTTGGGAATCCGCAAGAAATTAAGGGCGGCTGTGAAGCCGCCCTTATTCAGTTTCAGGGGGTCCTGCGATCAGTTAGTTGGTCGACTGTCCCGATGCGTCCGCCAGTGAGCGGCCAATGCGGTTGAACCGCGCCTTTTGCTCGCTCGTGAGCGAGGCATAAAAGCTCTGCAGAGCGGGCTTCACGGTCTTGGCCGCGTCCACCATCGCCTGCAGGCGCTTCTCCATCGCGTCCAGGCGTCCGGGGGGCGTCATCGGTGTTTCATTCGGGCAGGCAGCCTGCAAAATGCCGACCGCGTTGTTGGTCGCATCCTGCAATATGCTCAGTTGCGCCGCCTGCTCGCCGGTCGGGTTGACTACGTCTTCAATCTTCTCGATCGGCAGGTTGGCAAGGCCGGGCTTCGGCTGTCGGCAGGTGTTATCGTTCTGCGAAGCGACGCTTGCCTCGGCATTGGCAGCCGTGTCCTTCGGCCCGAGCTGGTTGAAGCGTTCCTTCTGCTCGTCGCTGAGTGAATTGTAGAATTTCTCGAGCGGCGGGCGCACGGTCTGCACGGCCTGCAGCGTTGCCTCAAGCCGTGCCAGCATTGCATCCAGGCGTCCCGGAGGGGTGAGCGGGAAAGCATTTTCCGGCGGGCACGAGGCCTTGAAGGCTGCCGCAGCCTCCTCACTTGACCTGCGCACTTCGTCAAGAAGTTGCTTCTGATCGGCATCGAGGCCGACCCTGCGTTCGATATCGGCAAACGGCCAGGCCGTAACTCCGCTGCCAGGCTGTCTGCAAAGCTCTCGCACGCTGGCCTCTCGCACGCCGGCAGAGGTCGTGCGGCGTGACGTTCCGGCGTAGCGCGATTCCGGCACCGGCCCGCCAGACGACGGCGCATACGCATATTCTACGGGCGGCCCGGCCTCTCCCCAGAACAGCCCGTCGAAGAAGTCGTCGTAGGCATAAGCCCAATACCCATCGTCATAGCCGTACGGCCAGAACGTGTAGTCAAAGATGTCGGAATAAGCGTACGGCCAGAAGATCGGTCCGAACCAGGCCACGAAATGTGCGCGGTGATGGCGCCGCCACGCGTGCCGCGCAGCAAACTTGTCCCAGCGGTTACCCGCATTGAGATTATTCCAGCGGTTACGCCCATTAATTCCGTTGGCCTGCTGTTGAGCAAAGCGTGAGGCGAAACGGCCCTGCCGCGCGGCTTCTTCCGTCACCCGCGGGGCGCCGTTCAGCCGTTTTTCACGCCACGACTGCGCCTTCGACTGGTCTCGCAAGGCATTTGGCTGGGCCAGCTGCTGCCGGTTGAGCGTGCGTTGCTCACGCGCGTTGCGGATTTCCTCCCGGCGCTCCGCGCGCTGCGAAGGAGGAAGACGGCGCAATTCCCGTGCCTCTTGTCGCCGCAACGCACGCTCGGCATGCATCTGCTGACGCGTGTTGAGCTGTTGCGATTGCAGGTTGGATTGCGCCTGAACATTGGGCTGCGTCTTGACGTTTGATTGCGCCTTGACGTTTGACTGGGCCTGCGCGTTCGCGCGAACGCGGTCCTGTTGCAATGCACGCTGATGGCGCAATTCGCGTTCCTGACGGAACTGCAGCCGCTGTACCGTGCGGTTCACCGCTGCCGACGGTTGTCGCTGCGGGATTGCCATGCGTTGCGGCGAAACATGGGGCGAGTGCATGCGCGGCGTTGCCATCCGCGGCGCGGCATGTGGCGCCGTCATTCGCGGCGCGGCGTGTGGCGCCGTCATTCGGGGCGCGGCCACATGCGGCGCGGCCATGCGCGGCGCCACATGCGGCGTCGCCATTCGAGGCGCCATGTGCGGCGTCGCCATGCGCGGTGCCGCAGGCGCTGACATTCGCGGCGCAGGAGCCGTGGGTCTAGCCGCGGGGCCCGCGGCAGGCTTTCCGCCTCCGTGCGGATGCTGTGCTTCAGCTGCTACCGGCATACCAGCGGCCAGCGCCGCTGCCAGCAGCAGCATGCTTGTTTGTTTTGTCATTTTTTCCTCCACCAGGACGAGTTCCGTCCTTTAACCGGTTAAACGGCGGAGGGTTCGACAACCGTCGGTTCAATCGTGGGGATGTGATTGGAGATGAACGTTTTTTAATTTATCTCACGATCGAACCTAAGGAGACGCCGGTTAACGCTTTGCGCTGCTCGCGCTATTTGCCCGCAGGCGATCGATCAATTCCGCAGTTGGATAGGCATCGGCGGGCAAACCCAGTTTGACCTGAGCTTTTTTAATTGCGTTGCGCGTGCCGGTGCCAACCTTGCCGTCGACCTCGCCGACTCCCTCATAGCCCTGTTTGATCAGAAGGCTTTGCAGGTCCATGACCTGCTGCGTTGTCAGCGGCGTAATTTTCGACAGGCCTGAGTGATCAACGGTTGGCGCGCCTGCTAGCCGGGTCGCGAAATAGGCGACCGTGGTCGAATAAACCATTGCCGAGTTCCAGCCGAGGAATGCTTTGAAGTTTGGATAGGCAAGAAAAGCGGGCCCGTATCGGCCCATCGGCAAGATCAGCGAAGCCGACAAATTGCCTGCGGGGAGTTCCCCATGCGCGGGCTTCACTCCCCAGGCGACCCACTGCGTTTGCGGATGCTGAATATCAATGCCTGCCTCCTGCCACGGCATGGTGGATGGGACACGCACTTCCTGCAGCCAAGGCTGGCCGGCCTGCCAGCCGAGACTGACCAGGAAGTTGGCCGCCGAGGCAAGCGTATCGGGAATACTTTTAATGAGGTCGCGCCGGCCGTCCCCGTCAAAATCGACCGCGTTCTTGAGATAGTCGGAGGCGGTGAACTGCATGCCTCCGAATTCGCCGGCCCAATCGCCATTCATGTCCTCGACGCGCTGATCGCCGCGCTCGCTGATACGCAGTGCATCGAGAAGCTGCTGACGAAAGAAATCGGGACGCCGGCAATCATAGGCGAGCGACGCGGTGGCGCTCAAAATATTGTATTTGCCGAAGGTCGCGCCGTAGTCGCTCTCGAGACCCCAAAACGCAGTCAGGACCGGGGCGGGCACGCCGTACTTCTGCTCGACACGTGCAAACAGGGCCGCATGCTGCTTGATCTTGGCAAGTCCAGTTGGAATTCGGCCGCCGCCGACCATGCGATCAGAGAATTGCAGGAAGGTCTGATTGAACACCGCCTGACCGTGATCCCGGCGGATGATCGCAGGGTCGAAAGTCATGCTCGGCGCAGCGGCTGCAATCACGCGTGGCGAAATGCCCTGAGCGGCCGCCTCTTTCTTGAAGTTCTCCAGCCAGCGCTCGTAGCTGCCGGTATTTTGGCAGGGGGCGCTAAAGGCTTCGCCAGAAAGGCTCGCCGCGAGTGCAAGCAATGCCAGTGCCAGGCTCTTTTTCGGCATCGTCCCCGTCCGCTGGTGATTCGTCAGGTGAAATTTGCCCGTTACCCCGTCGGGGTCAAGCGAGACTCACAGCAAATTATTTCTCCAATTGCACGCTGCGGCCGTCTGTTTCGTGGATACCTGTCGATGGAATTACCATCGTCCGCGCAACATTTGCGGACCGCGACACCTTCAATTCCGAGATTTTGCCGCGTTCGCGCCGCGAAAGGGCGTGATAGACCTTGACTGGCGTAAAGGCGGCCTGGTTCCTGCCGCCGGTAAAAGCCACGAGGCCGGTTTCGGTTGCGACAATATCGCCCGGCCGGAGCGTCGGATCGCTCTTTGCATCCATGCGGGCGAGGCCGAAGGTGTCGCGGCCGTTGCATGAGCAGCCTGCCACCGCCTGCTTGCGATAGAGGTAGGCGTTGGCAAGGTCGGCATAGCGGCCGCCGTTCGCCGTTATGGCCGTGTCGATGCTGCTGCCGGAATACACCTGAGTCTTGGCTGCCGGACAGAACGAGCGACATGCTTCAGCTGCGCTCAATCCCAGCTGAGCGTGCACGGGAAAGTACTGGCCGTCGCAGCTTCGCACACAATAACCGACCGCTGGGCCAACCTCTCGCTCCATCGGAAAATCGCCGGACGGGTCCGCGAAAGGCTCCATGACAACCGGCGCACGCGGTGCGTGATGAGAGTGGCGAAATGCGCCGAAGAGGCGCTCCAGAAAGCCCGCGGAGGCTGGCGCCGAGAAACTCAATGCTATGCCAAGACACGCGACCCCGAGCGCCGAACGCGATAAGCCCTCCTCACCACAACGCAACATAGTTGCCTCCGCACTCTTGTGAGCGCGGACAAACAACGTTTCTACGAACGGAAAGTTGCGCCAGTCGGCGCTTTTGCGGTGCGTGCCAGCGGCACGCCTTGTCATATGACAGGGTGTCGGGCAGCATCTCGCGCGTTTGCTGCGACAAAACCATAAGGAAAAGCGGCAGTCGCCGAGCGAGGAAAGGCTGATTTCAGATCGACCAGTTTAAAGGAGGATACCGATGGCTTCGAATGTCCGCTTCTCAAATCCCAAAACGCTCGCCAAGCCGCCAGGCTACAGCTATGTCGTCGAGGCCACCGGGCCCAACCGGCTGATTTTCATTGCCGGGCAACTGGGGCTCGATATGGAAAACAAGCTGGTTGGTGCACCAGGCGATTTTCATGCCCAGGCTGAGAAGGCAATCGAAAACCTGAAACTCGCGCTTGCCGACGCCGGCGCCACCCTCAAGGATGTGGTGAAGATCAACAATTACCTTGTCGACATGTCGCACATCTCGATTTTCCGCGAGGTGCGCGACCAGCACTTCAACATGTCGGCGCCGCCGGCGAGCACGACAGTCGCCATCTCGCAGCTGGCACGGCCTGGCGCCCTGTTCGAGATCGAGGCTATCGCGGTGCTGCCGGCAAGAGCCGCGAAAGCGACAAAGGCCGCTGCGCGGCGAGGCGGGAGAAAGGTCAAGGCACGGCGTCGCCGCAGGTGAGCGGCAGCGACGCGGGCGGGTCAAAGCAAAACGCTAGTGCGCTTCATCCCAATTGTCGGCTGCACGCGCATCGACCTGTAGCGGCACATGCAGTGCGACGGCGGGATCGGGAGCGCTCTGCATCGCGCTCTTGATGACAGGCAGCGTGCGCTCGATCTCATCTTCCGGCACCTCGAAGATGAGCTCGTCGTGCACCTGCAGCAACATCTGCGCGTTTAACCTGTCTTTCTTCAGTTCCGGCTCGATTCGAATCATGGCGCGGCGGATAATATCGGCGGCCGAGCCCTGCAAGCGCGCATTGATGGCCGCGCGCTCGTTGAAGGAGCGGATTGACGGGTTGCTGGCCCGGATATCCGGGTAGTGGCACTTGCGGCCAAACAAAGTGAGCACGTAGCCATGCTCGCGGCAGAACTCGCGCGTTTCATCCATATAATCGCGAATCCCGGGGAAGCGCTCAAAATATTTCCTGATATATGCGCCGGCTTCCTTGCCATCGATCCCAAGCTGCGCGGCGAGCCCAAATGCGGAAATACCGTAGATGATGCCAAAATTGATTGCCTTGGCTCGTCGACGAATGTCGGGGGGCATGTTTTTGACCGGCACGCCGAACATCTCGGACGCGGTCATGGCGTGAATATCGACGCCATCCTGGAACGCCTTGCGGAGCGTGGGCACGTTGGCGACTTCGGACAGGAGCCGAAGTTCAATTTGCGAATAGTCCGCCGACACAAGCTTCTTGCCCGGCGCCGCAACGAAGGCCCGGCGGATCTTGCGGCCGTCCTCTGTGCGAATCGGGATGTTTTGCAAATTCGGTTCTGAGGACGACAACCGGCCCGTCGACGTGGCAGCAAGCGCGT
>DAISKM010000039.1:0-4462 GCA_036820945.1 Pseudolabrys sp. | reverse complement strand
CAAGCGCGTAGCTCGTATGGACGCGATGAGTTTTCGGGTTGACGTAGTTCGGCAGCGCCTCGGTATAGGTCGAGCGCAGCTTCGATACTTGCCGCCAATCGAGAATCACCTGCGGGAACTTGTGCCCTTGTTCGGCCAGCTCCTCGAGCGTGCGCGCGCCGGTCGACCATTGCCCCGTTTTGGTTTTGGTTCCGCCGGGCAATCCCATCTGACCGAAGAGGATATCGCCCAGCTGCTTCGGGCTGCCCGGGTTAACCTGCGTGCCGGCAATCTTGTTGATTTCCTGTTCGAGCACACTCTGTTTCTTGCCGAAGTCGTTGGAGAGCTGCGACAGCACGGCCGGGTTGACCGAAATGCCGCGCTCCTCCATGCACGCGAGAACGCGCGGCATAGGCCGTTCCAGAGTCTCATACACGCGGGTTACCTTTTCGGCGGCCATCCGCGGCTTCAATGCCTGCCAGAGGCGCAGCGTCACATCGGCATCCTCTGCGGCATACGCGGCGGTGCGCGCGATCGGCGTCGCTTCCTGGGTGAAAAGTGCCTTGTCTTTATTCTTCACGTCGTTGAAACGCGACGGGCTGCGGCCGAGATAACGGGTCGCAACGCTGTCCATATCGTGCGAGCCTTTGCCGGCATCGAGCACGTAGGACATCAGCATCGTGTCGTCCGTTGCGCCGAGTCGGATTCCCCGGCGCGCCAAGACCAACCAATCCCGTTTCACATCGTGTCCGATCTTGACGACGCATTCGTCTTCAAGAACGGACTTCAATGCATCAAGAGCCTGTTGCTCGGCGATCTGCCCGGCGCTGAGCTTTGCCGCGAATAGTCCTGTCGTTTCGCCCTCGTTAGCCTCGCGATGGCCGAGCGGCAAATACGCTGCTTCGTTCGGTGCCACGGCAAGCGCCAGACCGCACAGCGCGGCTTGCATCGGGTCGAGGCTGCTGGTTTCGGTCTTGAGGGCCAACAAACCGGTATCGTGGGCCCGATCGATCCAATGCCGGAGGCGCTCGAGGGTTGTGATCGTTTCGTACTTCGCAGTGTCGAGCCTGGTCGCCCGCAACGCCGCCAGTCGCCGCTCGGCGAGCGAGATCGGCGTAAGCGGGGAGGAACTAGGGGGCTGGCCTGCCGCGGCCTTGCGTGGAGGGACGCCGAGCGGCAGTTGGCCTTGTCCGCCGGTGCGGCCCGGCGGGACGGGCATGGGATCTGCCGCTCTGCCAGAGGCGGCCGCCGTCGTCGATGTCGATTCGATCTGACTCGCGTCGACGCCGCTCTTTTCCGCGACGCGTTGCATCAGCGTTTTGAACCCCATCGCCTTGAGGAAGGTGATCAGCGTCCTGTAATCGGGTTCGTTCACGGCAAGATTGTCGACCGGCACTTCGAGCGGCACCCGGTCGTCAAGCGTCACAAGCTTCTTCGAAATTCGCGCAGCTTCGGCATTGTCAACAAGCGCCTGCCGGCGCTTCTCCTGCTTGATCTCGCCGGCTCTTTGCAGAAGTGTTTCCAGATCGCCGTATTCGACGATCAGCTGCGCCGCAGTCTTTACGCCAATGCCGGGCACACCGGGAACATTGTCCGTTGAATCGCCAATGAGCGCCTGCACCTCGATGACCTTTGCCGGCGGCACCCCGAATTTCTCGATGACTTCAGGAATGCCGATACGGACATCCTTCATCGTGTCGTACATGATGACGCAGTCATTCACGAGCTGCATGAGATCCTTGTCGGACGACACGATGGTGGCTGTCGCGCCGGCCTCGCAGGCAATGCGCGCATACGTTGCGATCAGGTCGTCGGCTTCGTACCCCGCTTGCTCGAGGCATGGAATTTCGAATGCCCGCACGGCTTCGCGGATCAGCGGAAACTGCGGAATGAGGTCGTCGGGCGGGGGCGGCCGGTGAGCCTTGTAGTCCTTGAACATCTCTGTGCGGAAGGTGCGCTCCGACTTATCGAAGACAACGGCGAGATGTGTCGGCCGCTCTTCGGGTTTCATCTCCTTGAGCAGCTTCCACAGCATGTTGCAGAAGCCGTAGACCGCGTTGACATGCGTGCCGTCCGGAGTCCGCGGCTCGAACCTGATCGCATGATAGGCGCGAAAGATGTAGCCGGAGCCGTCTACCAGGAATAGATGATCGCCTTTCTTCAGCGGGCGCGAAGTGACTTTTTCCGGAGCAGGTGGCGAAGCGGTTTTCGGATTTGGGCTTGATTTTGCGGGCGCTGGCATGGGCCGAATGTGGGGCCGGATGCGCCGTTAATCAATCGGCCAAAAATGCCGGGCCACAGAAAATGAACGGTGTTCTGGGCCTCTCGCCACTGCGACTGGCGTCTGCTATTCAGACGCCAGTCGGCATTGACCGGTTCGTCATCTTCATGATGGATTTCACATGCGCGTTGCCATGATCGGCACCGGCTACGTTGGCCTTGTTTCCGGCGCCTGCTTCGCCGATTTCGGCCACGAGGTCATTTGTGTCGACAAAGATAAAGCGAAGATCGCCGCCCTTCTGCGCGGTGAAATGCCAATTTACGAGCCCGGGCTGAACGACATGATTGGCGCCAATGTGCGCGCCGCCCGGCTGAAATTTACCAGCGAGCTTGCGGGCGCCGTCGCGGATGCTGATGCGGTCTTCATCGCGGTTGGAACTCCCTCGCGGCGTGGCGACGGCTTCGCTGATCTGAGCTTCGTCTATGACGCCGCACGCCAGATCGCGCGGGCGCTCGATGGCTTTACCGTTGTTATCACAAAATCGACCGTACCGGTTGGAACCGGAGATGAAGTCGAGCGCATCATCCGGGAGACGCGGCCGGACGTCGCCTGCGAGGTGGTGTCGAATCCCGAGTTCCTGCGCGAAGGGGCGGCGATCCGGGATTTCAAGCATCCCGATCGCATCGTGATCGGCACTACCGACGCGCGCGCGCGCAAATTGATGAGCGAACTGTATCGGCCGCTCTATCTCAATCGCTCGCCAATCATGTTCACCGACCGACGCACCGCCGAGCTGATCAAATACGCGGCAAATGCGTTTCTCGCCACCAAAGTCACCTTTATCAACGAGATTGCCGATCTCGCCGAAAAAGTCGGTGCCGACGTGCAGGAGGTCGCGCGCGGAATGGGGCTGGACAACCGGATCGGTTCGAAGTTCTTGCACGCTGGCCCGGGCTATGGCGGGTCCTGCTTTCCGAAGGACACGGTTGCCCTGATCAAGACCGCGCAGGACCATGCCACGCCGTTACGCATCGTCGAGGCGGTGGCGGCGGTCAACGACGCGCGCAAGCGCGCGATGGCGCGCAAGGTATCCGCGGCGCTCGGAGGCGAGCTGCGTGGCAAAACGGTCGCTGTCCTGGGCCTGACGTTCAAGCCGAACACTGACGACATGCGTGAAGCGCCGTCGATCCCGCTCATCACGGCGCTGCAGGACTTGGGCGCCAAGGTGCGTGCCTATGATCCGGCCGGCATGGAACAGGCCAAGAGCGTCATCGCCAACGTCACCTTCTGCAGCGATGCCTATAGTTGTGCGGAGGGCGCCTCTGTTCTGGTGATTGTAACCGAATGGGAGCAGTTTCGCGCTCTCGATTTTGATCGGCTTAAAACCGTCATGGCGCAGCCGGTTCTGGTCGATCTGCGCAATGTGTATCGCGCTGAAGAGATCGAGCGGCACGGCTTTGTGTATGAAAGCGTAGGACGGCCGCGGAAATGATGGTTTACAGAAGTTGTCACGCCCCGCGGGAGCGGGGCAGCCGGTGACCAGCGAACTCGATTTCAGACGCAGCATATGTTTACTGGATTATCCGCACGCGCGGATAGTGACGGGCTGTAATCGTGGCACGAACCTTCGAAACACCACTGCCCATAGACTCCGCACTGCCGGATGTCGCTGCAGCATTGTCCGGCAACAATGCTGCCGTCCTGGTCGCTCCGCCCGGTGCCGGCAAGACGACGCGCGTGCCCCTGGCCCTGCTTGACGAGGCATGGGCTACGAACAAGAAAATTCTTGTGCTTGAACCGCGCCGCCTGGCGGCGCGCGCGGCCGCCGCGCGCATGGCATCGACATTGAACGAACAAGTTGGCGACACCGTTGGGCTACGCGTGCGCTTCGGCTCGAAGGTTTCGAAGCGCACGCGCGTCGAGGTCGTCACCGAGGGCGTGTTCACGCGCCTGATCGTCGACGATCCCTCGCTGCAGGGTATTGCCGCCGTGCTGTTTGATGAATTCCACGAGCGATCGCTGGATGCCGATCTCGGCCTGGCGCTGGCGCGCGACGCGCAGGAAGGGTTGCGGGACGATCTGAAGCTGCTGGTGATGTCAGCTACGCTCGACGGAGCGCGCGTGGCGGCGCTGCTCGACGACGCGCCTGTTATTGAAAGCGAGGGTCGCGCCTTCCCGGTGGAGACGCGGTACCTCGGCCGTGATCCACGCGCTCCGATCGAGCGGCAGACCGCTGACGCCGTCGAACGCGCGCTCCGTGTC
>DAISKM010000038.1:10241-13367 GCA_036820945.1 Pseudolabrys sp. | reverse complement strand
GAATGTAGGGCGCAACGATCCCCGAATGCAGCGGTGCGCCGAATGTATCGAATCCGGCCAGCGCGAACTCACGATTGATGATTGCTTCGTGGGCAAACGTGCCGCCGGCGCCGCCATACTCCTCCGGCATCGACGCGCATAGCAGCCCCGCCGCGCCCGCCTTGGTCCAGACGTCGCGATCGTAGATGCCGGCCTCGTGCCAGCGATCAAGATGCGGAACGAATTCGTCGGCAATAAACCGCCGCGCCTGCTCCTCGAGCAGAACGAGATCTTCGCTCATCCATGCCGGTCGAGGGAGATTTACTGCATCCATTGGGCGACTCGTCTTTTTTGCACCATACGACCGTCCGGTTACCCGCGCGAGCGATGACTCCTGCCGGTTCTGCTCACCGAGCTTTATTGCCTGGCGGGCGTCGTCATTTTGCCGGGTCCTTGACGTTCTCGATCGTATCAAACTCGACGTTGCGGATCGCTCCGTCGACCTTTTCCACCCGGCGGATGTAGACGTTCTGCAAGATGTCGCGCGTGTTCGGATCAATTGAGATGGGGCCCCGCGGGCTCTCCCATTTCATGCCCTTGGCAGCCCCGATCAGGGCGTCTCCGTCGGCTTTGCCACCGGTCTTTTTTAACGCCTCGTAGATCAGGTGCATTCCATCCCAGCCGCCAATCGAAAACACGTCGGGGTTTCGCTTGAACTCGGCCTGATACGCCTTCACGAAAGCTTCGTTCGCCGGCGACTTATGCTCCCATGCGTAATGAAAGACGGTCCTGATCCCAACCGCCGCGTCACCCATGCTCTTGAGCGCATTGTCGTCCATGGTGATTTCACCCTGCCCAAGGATTCTGCTCGCGGGAAAGCCACGCTCCTGCATCGCCTTGGCCATGGCCGGCGGCTGCGAGCCGCCGGGGATGAAAATGAAGATCGCTTCCGGGTCGAGATCTTTCGCGCGCTGCACGAAAGCCGAGAAATCGGGACTGGCAATCGGCATCCTCACCGATCCGACGATTTCACCGCCTGCCTCCTTGAAGCTTTTGACGAACCAGGTTTCCGCATCGATGCCCGGCCCGTAGTCCGAGACCATGGTATAGATTTTGCGGATCCCGGTTTTGTAGGCCCAGCGGCCGAAAGTGGACTCAAGCTGCGGAATTGTGAGCGAGGTGCGAACGATATATGGCGACTTGGTCGTGATGATCGATGTAGCGGCGTTCATCACCACCATCAGTTTCTTTGCTTCCGCCGAAACATCGCCTGCGCCCAAGGCTTCCGGCGTCAGCACGAAGCCGGCGAGAACATCGACCTGATCGCGCACCACCAGTTCCTGCGCCAGTCGCTTGGCTACGTCAGGATTTGGGCCGCCGGTATCCCTGCGGATGATTTCAATCTTCTTGCCGGCAACAGTGTCACCATGCTGCTTGATGTAAAGCTTTATGGCATTGTCCATCTGCGCAGCGGTGTCGGCGAACTGACCTGAATAGGCCATGATCAGTCCTATCTTGACGGTCTGTTGGGCGTTCGCCGAGGATGCTGCCAGAACTGCCGCTGCGATGATCAGCAAAGCCTTTCGCATTCAAGTCCTCCCGACAGCTGTTTCAGCCAATCATGTTTGACAGGCTAGCGGGATTTCCGGGCCACGTCACGGAGTCGCCGCCGTGTTGAAATTCGGGATTTTTGATCATCTCGACACTGACGGCAGCCCCTTGGGCAGCTTTCTCGACAATAGGCTGCGGCTTCTCGAATTGATCGAGCAGGCGGGCTTCCAGGCCTACCACCTTGCCAAGCATCACTCGACGCCGCTGGGCATGGCATCAAGCCCCAGCGTTTTTCTGGCAGCGGCGATCCAACGAACTCGCAGATAAGATTAGGCCCACTTGTTTATGTGTTGCCGCTTTATCACCCGCTGCGCCTGTACGAAGAAATCTGCATGCTCGACCACTTGAGCGGCGGCCGTCTGACGATCGGCGTCGGCCGCGGCGGAGCGCTCATCGAGCACCAACGTTTCGGGATCGATCCGGCGGTGGCGCCCGCAATGTATCAAGAAGCTTTTGCCGTTCTCATGCGCGCCTTTGAATCCGAGGTGCTCAATTTCGAAGGCCGATTTTATAATTACAAGGATTACGTCATTCAGATTAAGCCGGTTCAGCACCCGCATCCGCCCATCTGGTATGGCGCACCTCATGCCGACGCGGTTGCCTGGGCTGCGCCGCGCGCCATTAATGTGGTATCGCTCGGGCCCGGCGCCCGCGCGCGCGCGATCAGCGACCGCTATCACGAAGAATGGAAGAAACTTGGCCGCGATGGCGGCACGCTTCCCGGCATAGGCATTACACGGCACATCGTGATCGCTGAACGCGATGAGGAGGCGCGCGCGATCGCACAGGCCGCATATCCGCGATGGCGCGAAGCCATTGAATATCTTTGGCAGCGGTCAAAGATGGAATTTGTCCTGAAGGAGATCTATCCGCCTGATTTCGCGACGCTGGAACGTATTGGTCACGGCGTTGCCGGTTCGCCCGCAACCGTGCGGAATTATCTTGCCTGCCTGCATGACGAGACCCGCGTCAATACCGTGCTCTGTCAGATGATTTTCGGCAGCATGCGTTTTGATGACGCGGCACGCTCAATCAGGCTTTTCGGGCGCGAGATCATTCCAGCGTTCTCCTAACCGCATAGCTGTCTATCTGGATTACTGCAGTCGCTGATGTTACCAACGGCTTGAAATGCCGGGTCATTCAGTAAGTGCGCAAACGGGTACCAAGCCCGGCGATGTCGAATCGACGTACGCCTGGTTGCGTCTCGCTATCGCCCTCACGATCAGCACACTCGCGGGCGTTGGCATGTGGTCGGTCATGGTCGCCCTGCCGACCATGCAGGCCGATTTTGGCGTCACGCGCGCCGACGCGTCTCTCCCGTTCACCATGGTGATGATAGGTTTTGCCGGCGGCGGTGTCCTCATGGGTCGTCTCGCCGACCACTACGGAATCGCCGTTCCTCTGGGCCTGGGCATTCTGGCGCTATCGGCCGGATATCTCGCGACCGGCTGGGCGCCGAGTCTCTGGTTCGTCGCCCTCGCCCATGGCCTCATCGGAATCGGCTGCTCGGCCAGCTTCGGGCCATTGATGGCCGAC
>DAISKM010000038.1:0-10231 GCA_036820945.1 Pseudolabrys sp. | reverse complement strand
CGTCGGCGCGGCATTGCGGTCGCTCTTGCCGCAACAGGCAATTACCTCGCCGGAACGATATGGCCTCCAGTCATTCAGCACTTCATTTCGCAATGGGGTTGGCGCGCGACCCACATCGGTGTCGGCCTGTTTTGCCTGATCACCGTATTGCCTCTGGTGTTCGCAATGCGCCGCCGGATCGAAGGCCATCATGATGATGCGAGCGACGCTGCGGCCGCGCGGCGCCAAGCTGAAGCGCCTTTCTCACCGCTAACGCTGCAGATCCTTCTGTGCATCGCCGGCGTCGCCTGCTGCGTGGCTATGGCAATGCCGCAAGTGCATATCGTCGCGTATTGCGGGGATCTCGGCTACGGCGTCGCGCGCGGCGCAGAAATGCTTTCGATGATGCTCGGTTTTGGGATTATCAGCCGCGTCGCCTCGGGCTTCGTTGCCGACCGCATTGGCGGCGTGCGGACGCTGCTGGTTGGCTCGGTGCTGCAAGGCGTCGCGCTGTTTCTTTATCTCTGGTTCGACGGACTCGTTTCCCTCTATGTGATCTCGGCTTTGTTCGGCCTGTTCCAGGGCGGAATAGTGCCCAGCTACGCAATTATTGTGCGCGAATATTTTTCTCCGCGCGAGGCAGGCACCCGTCTCGGACTCATTCTGATGGCAACGCTGCTTGGCATGGCGCTCGGCGGCTGGATGTCGGGCCTGATCTTCGATCTCACCGGCTCTTATCGGGCGGCATTTCTGAACGGTCTAGGCTGGAATTTGGTGAACGTGTCGATCATGGCGTGGCTGCTTCAACGCTCGCGGCGTCGCACGGCATTTGCCTGAGGCCAAGCAGCCGATCAGGCTCGGGAAATCGGCCGGCCCCAATCCCACAAGGGGTGTAACGTCTCGCGACCGTCGCGCTGACGTCCGCCCGCGCAGGCGGCAAACCACGCGGCAACGGCGCCGAGCAATGCGGCAGCGCCGACCATGAACCCGAGAATGACGACAGTAGCGCGCGCGCGGGCAATGTCTTCCCGGGCGCGCGCAATCACATCGGCGACGCGCCGCTCGGCGTCAGGCGGAGCCAGACCCGTCGTCGCGGAGACAAGACGGACGAGATACGCACGATCCTCGGCCTGCATGCCGCGATGGCTCGATGCGGTCAAAAGAATGCGAGCGGCCTCGGAGCGGGGATAACTGATGTTGGCGTCGACGCCCTGAGGCCGTCGCTCGCTGCGAAACAAGCGATCAAGGTCGTACGCGATAATGTTCTCGCCCGCGAGAGATGCGGAAGTCCCGCTGGATGTCCCCGAGGGAGCTGCCAACCTCGGCACTGCTTGAATGGCCGCAACGGCAATCAAACCTGTGAGGAGCGTCGCCAGCGCCCATACGATCAGCCCATGCATCCCGTCGTAAAACTCGATGCCGTCGGCTCCGCCAGCCACAGGCGCACGTAATCGCGCGGCGAGATAAGCGCCGAAGCCGTATGAAGCGAGAGCCATCAAGACCAGGTAAAGGCCCGACGCGAGCAACAGGGCCCATGATGTATCGCGCCAGGTGGGGGCGGCCGACGAAATCGAGAGGCCGATGGCACCGGCAAAAGTGTGAAGGACGAATGCAAGCGCGCCCGCGCCCATGGCGCCAGCAATGATCGCGCTCCATTGAATGGTCGAAACCGTATCGCTTGCGACCGGCGCACTACGCGTGTTCGTGGCCACGATCCGATCTCCTTTTTTCTGGCGCTGTCAGCGCAGGCCAAGGAGCGAAAGGACCGCCATGATCACCACGATGAGCCCGATGAGATAAATAAGACCGTTCATTGAAACCTCCGTCGCGTGCCAGACCCTGCACAGCATGGTCAACAACACAAACTGGAGGTGCGGGCTATTGTTCCCGATTCGAGTTCAATTTTGCGTCGCAATGCGACGCGTGATGCGAAGTTAGAATGCCTCGTCAGGCAATTCCATAGTTGAATCGGCGCCGGCCTGGATGCGTGCCAGCCGCGTCGCAGTTTCCGGAAGCATTCGTTGCATGAAGAAACGCGCCGTGACCAGCTTGGCGTTCAGGCGCGCCGCCGACCCGTTTGCTTTAGGCAATTTGGCGAGCGCGGCTTCCGCGATCCTGCACCACATATAGCCCAGCGCCACCAGCCCGAAGAGATGCATGTAATCGTACGATCCGGCGCCGGCATTGTCCGGCTTGGCGATGGCATTCTGCATGAACCACATCGACGCCTCCTGAAGGTGCGCGAGCGATTGCCCAAGAGGCTTCAAATAAACATTCATGTCGTCGCTGCCGGCACGCTCCTTGAGATAGGTCTGAACCTCGCTGAAGAAAGCCATGATGGCACGGCCGCCGTCCTTGCCCAGTTTGCGGCCAACGAGATCGAGCGCCTGTATGCCATTGGCTCCCTCGTAAATCTGCGCGATCCGAGCATCTCGCACAAACTGCTCCATTCCATGCTCGGCGATGTACCCGTGCCCCCCGAAAATTTGTTGCGCCAACACTGCATTGGCGAACCCGCCGTCAGTTAGGACACCTTTGATAACCGGGGTCAGGAGGCCCATGTGATCGTCCGCAGTCTTGCGCTCCTTTTCGTCGTCGGACCGGTGGGCGACATCGCTCTTCAGCGCGGTCCACATGACCAGCGCCCGTCCTGCTTCGTTGAAGGCGCGCATGCTCATCAGCGCGCGCCGCACGTCCGGATGCACAATGATCGGATCAGCCGCTTTATCGGGATACTTGGTGCCGGAGATAGACCGTCCCTGCAGGCGCTCTTTCGCATAAGCGGCTGCATTCTGGTAAGCGACTTCGGAAAGCGCGAGGCCCTGCACGCCGACGCCGAGCCGCGCCTCGTTCATCATCGTAAACATGGCGTTGAGGCCACGGTTTTCCTCGCCGACCAGCCAACCAATGGCGCCATCGTAATTCATGACGCAGGTCGAGTTGCCATGGATCCCCATCTTCTCTTCTATCGAGCCGCAGCTGACCGCATTGCGGCCCCCCAGAGAACCGTCGTCTTTTACGAGAACCTTAGGCACCACAAAAAGGGAGATGCCCTTGGTGCCCATCGGGGCGCCCTCGATCCGCGCGAGGACAAGGTGGATGATGTTTTCGGCCAAGTCGTGCTCGCCTGCCGAGATGAATATCTTGGTACCGCTGATTTTGTAACTGCCGTCCGTCTGCTTCACCGCCTTTGATCGCAGTAGCCCCAGGTCGGTGCCGCAGTGCGGCTCCGTCAGATTCATCGTGCCGGTCCAGACGCCTTCAACCATCTTCGGCAGGTATTTCTGCTTTATTTCGTCGGAGGCATGAGTCAACAGCGCTGCAATGGCGCCTTGCGTAAGGCCCGGGTACATCGCGAAAGCCATATTGGCGGAGCAAAAGAACTCGTTGACGAGTTCGGTTAGTGTCGCCGGCAAACCTTGTCCCCCGAATTCCGGAGGGACGGATATCCCGATCCAGCCGCCTTCAACGATCTGCCTGTAAGCTTCCTTGAAACCTTTGGGAGTCGCTACGCTGCCGTCGGCCCCGCGCTTGCAGCCTTCCTTGTCCCCAACGCGATTGAGTGGTGTCAGCACTTCCTCGCTGAATTTGGCTGCTTCGCGCAGCACCGCTTCCACCACGTCGGGCGAGGCGTCGGAAAAACCCGGAAGATTGCCGTAATGATCGAGATGAAAGACGTCGTTGAGCAGGAACAACGCATCATCGACGGGCGCCTTATAGATCGGCATGGTCTGTCTCCGCGGCAGGGCGCCGCAAGGTGTTACTGGATGAGGAAGCTCGCGTCTCGCTTGCTTACACCGCCCCAACACGGTCGCATGTGCGCAGGCCGCGGCGGTACGCCAATATGACGTGGCCGGTTTACACCTATGTTAAGAGGTGGGGAACGCCGGAAATAGCGATAAGTATCAGGTCTTTGAGGCCGCGACCTTGGATACTGCAGAAAAATCAGAGGCAACAAACATCTCCGTGTAGATTTGGCGCAATTCGGCCAGCGCCCCATCGATGTCACGCCGCTGGCGCTCCAGCATATTGATCTGCTCCACACATTTGCGCCGGTCGATTGGCAGAGTCTTGTTACAACCGCGTGCGCGCGCAGCCAGCATTTCGCGGATTTCGATCAGCGTGAAACCGAGCCGCTTGCCCTGCAAGATCAGCGCCAGGCGCTCGCGATCGTCATGGCTGAAAAGCCGCGCTGAACCCTTCCGCCGCGGCATCAACAAGCCCTTGCTCTGGTAAAAGCGTAGAGCTCGCAGGGTCACGCCTGCGTCGCGGGCGAGTTCTCCAATGGTAAGGCTGCCGTCTTCGCGCGCGCCCGTCGGTGCCTTGGCAGCGTCGCCCGCTCGATCCATACCAGCGTAAGCGTGCGCGCGATATTCGTTGGCCATGTCGCCCCTGCCCGCTCCCGATACCGAATCGTACGAATCCTAGTCATGCAACCTGGGAGCGCGGTAGCATTCGGGTGTTCCGCCCAGAAAATATTACTGTCAACGCAGAGTTCCGCTTGTCCGCATGGCTCAGCTGCCGCCGGAATGGCGAGCGTGCTTTGAGCAGCGTTAACCACTTGTTTACCGTGACAGGCAAAAAGTTAGGGAGTGGACGAAGGACCGAGCCCCGTATCCACACGGCGTTCACGCGCCGGATTCCACGAGAGTCGAGCCCGGCTCTTGGCGTCTCCACCTCGGATGTGGGTGTGGGCATGAAATTTGACTTTTCGTGGAGCGCCAAAGGCGTTCGGCCGGACGCTCGCAAGATGGCGGAAGAAGCTGCGCGGCGGGCTGGCCTATCGCTTAGCGACTGGCTCAATGCAATCATCCTGCAACAAGCAGCAACACAAGGCATAAAGACACCTCCCGTCCGGTATGACGTGGAAGAAATCGATGATCCCCCTGATTTGCACCAGCGGGTCGATGATCCGACGCCTCGGATCGAACAGGCGGCGCACAGCGGATTCGCGGCTTACGCTCCCAGGCGGGATCGCGATGAAGCCGACCGTTTGGCCGAGCTTTCTGCGCGTCTTGAACAACGGTTCGATCAGCTCGCCGATATAATCGCTCGCCCGCCGACGCCCCCAGCCACGCAAGCGTCGCTCGCCGACATTGCGGGGCGCCGACAGTCGCACGCTCAGGGATTGGCGTCGCACCGAACGCAGGACCTCACGACCCTTGAGAACAAGTTGCGCAGAATTACAGACCAGATCGAAGCGCTGCGGCGCCCCGGCGTGGAAGATGAGATCGCGGCCCTCCGTACAGAACTTCATGAAATTGCCCGCACGCTTGACCAGGCAATCCCGCATCGCGCCATTGAAGCCATTGCGAAGCAGATTCAAGATTTGGCCGACCGCATCGTGGAGGGACAGGACGCCGATGCCAATGGCCGCGCTCTGGCCAGTATTGAGTATGGCCTTGCCGAAGTGCGCGATGCGCTGTCCGGACTAACGTCGTCGCAAAATCACGCCGGATACGCGGAGGGAATCGATGTTCTGGCGCAGAAAATCGATCTCATCGCTGTGCAGCCGGATCCTGCGACCACGCATCAGCTTGAGAATTTGATGAATACATTGCGCGACATGGCGGCGCAGGTCGCTTCCAATGATACCATCAACAGCCTTTGCGCGCAGGTGCGGGCCCTGAGCGATAAGATTGAGCATCTTGCGGTAGCGGGGAGTGCCGGCGATGCCTTCAACCGGCTTGAACTTCGCATCGATGCGCTCAGCCGCACGGTTTCCGAAAATCTCCACGCTGACGCCCTACCCACGCGCGTGGAGGACTTACTGGAGTCCTTGTGCGAGAAAATCGACGATTTGCGGCAAGCCCGGGTAGAGCGGATCGCCTTGGACCACCTCGAGAACCTTGTCGCCACACTCGTAGATCGACTCGACGCTGCTGGATCCCGCTTGGGACACTTGGATGCAATCGAACGCGGACTGGCAGATCTGCTGGTGCATATCGAGGACATTCGAACGAACAGACAAGCGGCTGCAGTTCAAGCTGACATGGACGCAAATCTTTCACGGCAGGACATCGAGCGTACGCAGGCTGCACTTGAGGCATTGATCGCCTCGCTTGACCGCGTTTCCGATCGCGTCGCCATAGTTGAAAAAGACCTGCGCGACGGCATGCCGAAAGCAGCAATCGGCGAGACCGGAATCCTCGAGCTGACCCAGGTCGCTGCGATCGCTGCGAAAGACGACAGCAAAGCATCGCCGCAGGTTCCGCCGGCTATAGAACTGCCAACACCCCTCGCGTCGAACGCCGCCGATCACGACGCGGTTGCGCCTGTCTCTTTTGGGCGCACGGAGTCCTTCAGCAAGAGCGCGCATCTAGGGCAACCCGCTGCTGCGGGCGCAGATTCGCGAGCTGATGAGCCACTAGAGCCTGGGCTTGGTCGCCGACGATTTTCGCCTCAGCCTGGGGCTCGCATTGTCGCTTCGGAGGTGGCGCCCGGAATCGGTCGGCCCAATAACGTTGCACCGGCTTCGAAGTCGGCGTTTATTGCCGCGGCCCGCCGGGCAGCGCAGGCCGCGAGCCAGGACCCGAAAAACCGTCCGCGTTCGGAACCCCACAAGGCGGCCGGTGCCGAAAAAATCTCGTTGCGAGGAGAAATAGCGAGGCGCGGCAAGGGAATGCTGCTGGCGGCGAGCATTGTCGCCATTGTCGTTGGCTCGATCCAGCTCACAAGCAACATTTTCGATTTCCAAATACTCGAGTCGCAGGACACCAAGCTGGTCAGCACTTTTGCAACGGACGCAAACAGCGATAGCGCAGTTAAAAACACGGAAAATGAGACGACTGCCAGCATTGCCGTCGACAAGACCGATACATCGAAATTGCCGGAAGACGACGGTACGGCGAACCTGCTTGCCCCTCCGACTCTCCCCAGCTTGACACCCGCGCGCCCGACAACAAAACCTGGCACCGCTGCCCCGCTCCCATTGACCATGTTGGACAGCAGTGGCGACGGTTCGGCACAGTTGCTGAATCCGCCCCTTCTCAATCCACCTGCCCTGGCAGCACCCACACCAAAGAACGAAGCGACCGGAACAATTGCACGCAATACGACCGAGACGCGACCGAACCGTCAGTCGGCGCCTGCGGCACAACCGTCGGCAACCGACGGGCTGCCGGCGGCGATTGGGGCAGCCCGGCTGCGCAACGCGGCATCTGCCGGTGACCCCGCGGCCGCATATGAAATTGCCATGCGTTATCTGGAAGGGCGCGGCGTGCCCGCCAACCTGGAAGAGGCCGCCCGGTGGTTTGAGCGCGCCGCAAGCAAGGGACTCATACCGGCACAATTCCGCTATGCCAGCATGCTCGAAAAGGGTCAGGGCGTAAAAAAGGACCTCCCTGCTGCCCAAAAACTCTACGCGGCTGCCGCCAGTAAGGGGCATGCCAAGGCGATGCATAACCTTGCAGTGATTTATGCGGACGGCATCGAAGCAAAGCCAGAATACGCCAGCGCCGCCTTATGGTTCCGCAAGGCCGCAGAGCACGGCATAGCCGACAGCCAGTACAATTTCGCAGTGTTGGCGGCGCGCGGTCTCGGCACCGAGAAAAACTTGTCGGAGGCGTACAAGTGGTTCGCCCTGGCAGCCGCCCAAGGCGATCGCGACGCGGGCCGCAAACGCGACGATGTTGCCGCTCACATGGACGCCCAGGCCCTGGCGGCTGCCCAGGAAGCTGTCAAGGCCTTCACGGTTCAGATGCAGCCGGCGACCGCGACGGTTGTTCCGGAGCCGCCCGGGGGCTGGGATCGGACGAGTTCTCCATCTCAGGACAAGCCGCGCGCGGCAGGGCCGCTGTCGATCAGCGCTTTCAACCCGGGAAAGCTGTGAAACGCTGCCTTCCGCCGTGCCACAACGTGATCACAGGCGGTCTCATCGAGTAAGATAAAGTGAAGCTGAGCCGGTTGGTCACGACCATCTCGTGTCAAACGGAATGCTGACGTTTCCGGCTATCTTCGTGTTAATTACTCAAAGAACAAGCTCGCCACGGCACATTGTCGCTCGGGCGCAACTCAATGTTGGACTGACCGCTTGCAAATCTACCTGCCCATCGCCGATTTGCCGGTTAATGTCTTCCTGGTCTTGGGGATGGGACTGGCAGTCGGTTACATCTCCGGCATGTTCGGCATCGGCGGCGGTTTTCTGATGACGCCGTTGCTGATTTTCATCGGAATAGCACCAGCGGTCGCTGTGGCCACCGTGTCTAGCCACATCGCGGCATCGTCATTCACGGGTGCGCTCAGCTACTGGCGCAAGCAGGCTCTTGACATCGCGTTGGCGCTGATGCTGCTGAGTTCGGGCATTGTGGGAACGGCCATTGGCGTCTGGCTATTCACCGAACTGCGCGCCCTCGATCAACTCGACCTGATGATCGGCCTCTCCTACGTCACCTTACTGACGGTCGTGGGAGCGACGATGATTTACGAAAGCTGGCGCGCGATCATGCGGACGCGTCATGGCATGCCCGCAACGCTGCGCCGGCCGGGCAGCCATACGTGGTTTCACGGCCTGCCGTTCAAGCTGCGCTTCAAGCGGTCAAAAATATATGTGTCGGCAATCCCGGTATGGGCGATCGGATTGGTAATCGGATTCCTTGGGGCGATCATGGGCATCGGCGGCGGATTTTTGCTGGTGCCGATGCTGATCTATTTGCTGCGCGTGCCGACGGCGACTGTCATTGGCACGTCGATGGTGCTTACGCTGGTCACGATGGCCTCGGCGACGGTGATGCATGCCGCTACAAATCATCTGGTGGATGCCGTGCTGGCGCTAATCCTGATGGTTGGAGGCGTCATTGGCGCGCAATTCGGTGCGCGTACGGGGCAAAAGATGCGCGGCGAACGACTGCGGCTCTTGCTCGGACTTCTGGTTTTCGCCGTGGGTTGCCGATTTGCCTATGAACTGGTCGTTAAGCCGGACGATCTCTATTCGCTTCGCTACGTGATGAGCGGATGATGCGTCGATTTGCACAACTCTTCGCACTTGCGCTTCTCGTTTTCGGCGTGGAGTCGGCCGCCGCCGAGCGGCTCGTGGTCTCTCTGTCAAATCATCGCGTCGCCGTTACATCCAATTTCGTGGGCGAAGAGCTTGTATTGTTTGGCACCATCGAGCCAGAGCCGGCGACCAGCGCGCTGCGGCCGCCGTATGATCTTGTCGTCACGGTTACCGGGCCACGCCAAACCATCCGGACAAGACGCAAGCAACGCATCCTGGGCATCTGGGTGAATGCCGATTCGCGCGAATTCGTGCGCGTGCCTGCCTATCTTGCTGTCCTGAGCAATCGTCCGGTCAACGACATTGCCAACCCGGACACGCTAAGACGCCTGCAGATCGGCCTCGATAATTTCCTGTTGCCGCAGCGGATCGGCAGCGACTTTGCCGATACGGTGCGCGACGACCCGTTCCGCCGCAGTTTCGTTCGACTGCAAACCCAGCAGGGTCTCTACCGCGAATCGGCGACCGCCGTGACCTTTCTCACTCCGACAGTGTTCCGCGCAGCTGTGCCTATGCCTGCCGCGGTGCCGACTGGGAGTTATGGAGTCGAGGTTGAGCTTTTCACCAGAGGCACGCTGGTCGCGCGCACCAATTCGGCGCTGGACGTGATCAAGACCGGCTTCGAGCAATACGTTGCCGACGCGGCGCGCGACTATGGTCTCCTGTATGGGATGGCAACCGCTTTAATGGCGCTCCTGATCGGCTGGTTCGCGAGCCTTGTTTTTGCGCGCGACTAGTCCGGCAGGCAGCGATTTGCGGCAAATGAATAGACGCGTGCACCTCCGAGCAGATATGCCGTAAAAGCCAGCGTACCGAAAAGGTCGGCAAAGGCGGCATCGCGTATGTTCAGGCCGCCTGTAAAAGCTCCGAAGGCAGGCATCACCAGGCGACTTCGGTCTGCAGCAAAGCAACGGCGGCTCACCGCCCGCCCCCGGTGCGCTATTCGCGCGACCGGATGCAGATGACCGCTGATTTCACCGGCGGCACCATTCGGCTCATGACGGAAAACAAGTGCCCCGATCTTCAGCGTTGCCCGGAAGATTCCGCCAATGCCATCGGCCGGTTCCGGATCGTGATTGCCCGTAATCCATATCCAGTCGCGGCCGCGCTGGAGAGCGTGCAGAGTGGCGCGATCATTCTCCGACAACCGGGCGGGCCCGCCGACATCGTGAAAGCTGTCGCCGAGCGCCACGATGCAGCGCGGGACATAGTCCGCAGCCAAGTGCGACACCTGGGCCAGCGTGGTTGCGGTATCAT
>DAISKM010000037.1:0-13535 GCA_036820945.1 Pseudolabrys sp. | reverse complement strand
CAATTTTCGGTCTGCAGGTGAGCCATGCCGACCTCGACAGTGGTTGGCACATCGGGCGCGCTCGCCACCCGCTTCAGCGCACCGACGGCGATCGGCTTGAGCTTGCCGGCCTTGATTTGCGGCAGCAGTACTGGAAGATCGAGGAACACCATTTGCACTTGCTGGGCGAGCAGATCGTTCACCGCGGGCGCAGCACCACGGTACGGCACGTGCACGATATTGATGCCGGCGGTGAGCTTGAACAATTCGCCCGCGAGGTGCGGCATGCTGCCGGGGCCGGAGGATGCAAAGTTGAGCTTGCCTGGCTGAGACTTCGCCAAAGCCACCAGTTCCTGCATGTTGTTCGCGGGAACGCTGGTTGCGACAACGAGCATCTCGGGCACCTTTGCAACCAGCGTGATGGGTTGCAGATCCCTGAGCGTGTCGTAGGCGACTTTCTCCATGCTCGGGCTGATCGCAAGTGCACCGGCGCTGGCGATGCCGATTGTGTACCCGTCCGGTGCGGCCTTTGCGACTACGTCGGTGCCCACCACGCCACCCTGGCCCGAGCGGTTATCGATCACAATCGGCTGCTTGAGGATCTCCGACATGCGTTGCCCGACAACGCGGGCGATAATGTCGTTGGGGCCGCCCGGCGGGAACGGCACGATCAGCCTGATTGTCTTGTTGGGAAAGTCCTGTGCCGCAGCGAGGGCAGGGCACAGCAAAACCAATACGATCATCAGCAATCTAACGCATTTCACGGCAAACCTCCCCGCCATGCGCCGCAAAGAACACTCGCAGCGTGCTTGTCTTGCCTTTAGCTTATGCCATTGCACAGCAGGGGCGCCAGCCACACCGAAGACTTGAATCGAAAGCGAGTACAAACAATGGAGATCGATCTGCCGGAAGTCGTGGCCGAGGTGAAGGCGGCGTTTGAACGGTACGAAAAGGCACTGGTCTCAAACGACGTGCCGGTGCTCGATGAGTTATTCCGCGATGACCCGCGGACCGTCCGCTACGGCGCGACAGAAATCCTGTACGGCTACAATGAGATCAAGTCGTTTCGCGCGGCCCGCTCGCCGGTCGCGCTCGGCCGCAAGTTGTCGCGGACAATAATCACCACGTTCGGTCGTGATTTTGCCGTAGCCTCGACGTTGTACGAGCGCCCGTCCGCACCGGGAAAAATCGGCCGGCAGACGCAGACATGGGTGAGATTTCCAGAGGGCTGGCGCGTTGTCGTCGGTCACGTCAGCCTGATGGACAAGCCGGCTACGTAGTTCAAAGCGCCGCAACTGCCTGCACTTCGACCAGCAGCGCTTCCTGCACAAGCCGGTCAATCATCAGCAACGTGTTGGGCGGATACGCGCCGTTCGTGAACATCTTCGGAAATTCGCGCAGGCGATACTTCATGAATTTGGGAATGTCTTGCGAGTGCACGAGACAAGTCGTGAACTGCACGATGTTGCCCCAGCCTGCGCCGACGGACTTTAGCGCGGCCTCAATATTGGCGAAGGTCTGCACGCATTGGGCGTCGAAATCATCGACGCCCACGACCTTGCCATCTCGATCAACCCCCACCTGGCCGGCGATGAAGACAAATTCCGATGCCTTCACGCGCGTGAGGTGTGAGTATTGCCCCAGCGGCTTGCCGAGCGCATCGGGGTTGAGGATCTTGATGTCGGCCATCCTTGACTCCTGCTCCCCGCGTGTCGGTAACAAGCCGGTTGGGGCAATCGCATCACTCCACCTGAACGCCGCTCGCCTTGATCGGCTCTTCCCACTTCTTGACTTCGCTTTTGACGAAGTCCGCGAGCCATTGCGGACTGCGCTCGTTCGGTGCTGCGACCGTCGCGCCAAGCTGGGCAAGACGTTCCTGCACTGACGGTGTCGCGATGGCACCGGCGGCGGCTTCGTTAAGCTTCTTCACGACGTCGGCAGGCGCGCCTTTCGGCAGGAACAGTGCGCTCCAGGTATAAGCCTGGACGTCCGTTCCCTGTTCGCCAGCCGTTGCGAGGTTTGGCAACACCGGCGAGCGGTCCTTGGTCATGATCGCAATGCCCTTCACCTTGCCGCCGTCGATTTGCGGCTTGGCAGTAGCGATGATTTCGCACAGGAAATCGATACGTCCGCCAACGAGGTCCTGCATCGCCGGGCCAGTGCCCTTGTATGGGACATGCGTGATGTTTGTGCCCATGGCGCTGTTGAGCACCACGCAGCCGAGGTGAGTGGCCGAGCCGGCTCCGGCCGATCCAAACTGCATCTTGTCTTGGTTGGCTTTCGTGTAGGCGATGAATTCCTTGAAGTTGTTCACGGGCAGATCGGGCCGGGTGATGAGCGCAATCGGTGTCACGGCGAGATAAGCAACCGGCGTGAAGTCGCTCACCACGTTGTACAGGGGACGCTTGTAAAGCGTCTGGTTCTGCGCGTGGGTGCCGACGCTGCCCAGCACCATCGTGTAGCCATCGGGCTTCGCATCGGCAACGCGCTTTGAACCGGTCATGCCACCCGCGCCGCCAACGTTTTCGACGACGACCTGCTGGCCGAGCAATTCGCTCATGCGCTGGGCGATAATACGGCCGATGGTGTCCTGCGGTCCGCCGGCGGCGAACGGAATAACCATCGTGATTGGCCGTGTTGGGAAATCCTGGGCAGCGGCCGGTCCGGCCAAAGCCAACGCGGCAAAAGCCGCAGCATACAAAATCTTTTTCATTGTTTCCTCCACGAGCAAAGATTTGCGCGACGAAACGCCGATGGTCAAGCCGGGTAGGGTGGGCCTCAGCCGACCTCGACAATCTCCTCCGGGAACTGGTGCAACCGGTCGCCCGGTCCATTTCCACCGATCAGATAGTTGTCACAAAGCCAGTTCAGATACCCTGCATGGATATACGTCGGATGGACGACGATATTCATGTCCTTCTGGATAATCATCGGCTCGTCATGGCGCACCAGCGGGCGCTCCACCATGTCGTAGCCCTGACCGTGACAATACAGGCGTGCCTCGACAGGCCGGCCGTTCTTGCGCATGAAATCATTGAAGGCATCCCAAACGTCCTTGCAAGCCGTACCCGGTTTGAGCATGTCCAAAGTCAGCTTACGTGAGGCCTTGCAGAACTCGAGCTCGTCTTTCATTTCCTGAGGCACTTTAACGCCGACCACACAGGAGCGCCCGAGCTCGGTGTACATGCCACCGGGCCCGTTGTCCTCAACCAGAAGGGCGATCTGATCGCCTTTCTGAATGATGCGGTTCTGCAGATGCCTGTTGGAGAATTTCGACGGCTTGCCGAGCGGCATCGAGGCACAGAGGTAAATACCATTCTCGCTGCGATGGCATTGACTAAAGTGCTGAGCGACGGCCGCGACCTCGATGTCGCGCATGCCAGGCTTCACCGCCGCGAAGGCGGCCCGCATGGCGCCGTCCTGCATCAAAGCAGCGCGTTTGACTAACTCCATTTCCTCCGCGCTCTTGATGACCTTGATCCCGTCCACCATGTCCGAGGCATCGACGAACTTCGCCTGGGGGAATGCGCGCTTGACGTAATCGAGCAACGCATAAGACATCTGGTAGGTGCCGACGTAGCCGATAGTCCCCTGAGCGAAAGGCTTGAGCGCGCTCGCAGCAAGTTCGGGATCGTAGTCCTTGGTGTAATGGGCGGATGCGTAGCTGGGTGTGGTGAGTATGCGTTTGACGCCGCGCCAGCTCTGGTCGCCTTGGGCCGTCGCTTCGCTGCCGCCAAAAGGGCCCTGGCAGACGACAGTCATCTCGTCCTCGCGCGGAAAGATCACCGTATTGGGATAGCCGTTGGTCGCCGGCATGTCGGTGAAATAGCGCACATAGCCGCCCATGTGATCGTTGTTGTTCTGCATCAGCAGCGCATCGATCTTCACTTTCGCCATCGCGGCGCGCACGGCGCGCCAACGGCGCTCGAGCTCGGCGTGGGAGACGGGAGTGTTCAGTCGTTCCGACAGGGGCATGGTTCAGCTGCTCCAGGAGGCTGGCTTGCGGACAATGTTGATCATGGATTTGAGATCGCCGGCAAGAAACTTGCTCATGTTGCCGGCAATCGTCGGCATCGCCCGATCTTCGTAACCCTCTGAGTAACCGCCGAGATGAGAGAAGATCGCCACGTTTTTGGTGTTCCATAATGGACTGCTTGCGGGGAGTGGCTCATCCGCAAAAACATCCAAGGCGGCTCCGGCAATCTTGTCGCTTTCCAGCGCGGCAATCAGCGCCGGCTCGTCGACCACTCCGCCGCGCGCCACATTGACGAGATAGGCCGTCGATTTCATTGCCTCAAACACCTTCGCTCCGACGATGCCGCGCGTTCCGGCGGACAAAGGTGTAAGAGCAACCAGAAAATCCAGCTCGGCAGCCACGTGCGCTAGATCGTCGCGATTCACCATGCGGTCGAACCCGTTCGCTCCACGTGGGCCAGTGCTGATGCCGATGACTTTCATGCCAAGGGCTTTGCAGATCGGCGCGAGGTATTCCGCAATCAGCCCCACGCCCAGAATTCCAACGGTCTTGCCTGCCAGAAGCTGCGCCGGCCAGCGTTCCCATCGGTTATCATCTTGTGCACGGATCGCGCGCGGCAGATTGCGGGCAAGCGACAGCATGTAGGCGATGGTCGCTTCCGACACGGGTGGGCCGTGAATGCCCCGCACGTTTGTGACCACAACTTCTTTGCCAAGGGAAGGCAGGTCGATGATGTTGTCGACGCCGGTACCGAGCGCCTGGATCCACTTTAGCCTGGGCGCATCGCGCACCACGTGATCAGCCATTGGGGGTGAAAAGCACAACAAAATGTCGATGTCTGCGATATAGGGGTCGACGTCGTTGTGGTGCCCTACCACATTGATCGTGAGTTGCGGGAACCGTTCGAGCAGCATCGCCTTATAACGGGCGCGCATCGCTTCCTGCACTTCGGTAAGGATGAGAACATTAGGCATTAGTAAGGAGGTATAGCGCGTGATCCCGAAAGTTTGGAACCCGTTTCGGAACGAGATCCATATCGCGACAGGGTGACCCGCATCGCGGGACTGGGTAAGCTGGCTTATGTATCGCGAAAGGAAAGGTGACTTTCGATGCCGATCGATCTTGCGCAAGTAGATTGGCTGTATGTTGCCATATTGGCGGTATTCGTCTTTCTCACGACCTTGGTCGGTGGCCTGCTGTCATTTGGCCACCGTTGGACGGCCTCCACGCTTTCGGCGCTGTTGTTCGCCGCACTCTTCGTGTTCTGGACCTACTATCCGCACCGCGTACCGCTGCCGAAGACGATCAGCATGCCGTCGGCCGCGCCCGCCAGTACGGCAGCCCCGGCAGCGCCTGCCGCGCCGGCAGCCCCGCAAAAGCCGCGCAACCCCGTCAGCGACATCACGCCTCGCAATCCGGTCACCGATGTTACGCCCCCGTCTAGCCCGCCAACGTCACCGGCGCCGGCCGCGCCTGCCACTCCGCCTGCAGGCTCGACACGTTAGGCTTGCGCGCGGCTGCCTGAATGATGTTCTCTGCCGGTTCGGTGCATAGAGGAAGTAGCGGAAGACCTGCATGAAGAAAGTCTACCCCGATGCAAAAGCCGCGCTGGCTGGTTTGCTCAAGGACGGCATGTTGATCTGTGCCGGAGGTTTTGGCCTGTGCGGAATTCCCGAAACGCTGATCACGGCGATCCGCGATTCCGGGGTTAAAAATCTGACGATCGTGTCCAACAATGCGGGAGTCGATGGTGCGGGCCTTGGCTTGCTGCTCGAGACCCGTCAGGTCAAGAAAATGATCTCGTCCTATGTCGGCGAGAACAAGCTGTTCGCCCAGCAGTATCTTGCGGGCGAGCTCGAGATTGAATTCAACCCGCAGGGCACGCTGGCCGAACGCATCCGAGCGGGGGGCGCCGGTATTCCGGCCTTCTTCACGCGCACCGGCGCCGGCACCGACATCGCCAAGGGCAAAGAGGAACGCGAATTCGAAGGCCAGCGCTACATCATGGAGCGCGGCATCGTTGCCGATCTCTCGATCGTGCACGCGTGGATGGCGGATACCGAGGGAAATCTCGTGTATCGAAAGACGGCCCGCAATTTCAATCCGATGATGGCGACTGCCGGAAAAGTGACCGTCGCCGAAGTCGAGCACTTGGTACAGCCGGGCGATCTGAACCCCGATCACATCATCACGCCGGGAGTCTACGTACAACGCATCGTCCACGTGCCGAATGCGGTAAAGCACATCGAGCAGCGCACCGTGCGCAAGCGTGAAGCCGCGCCGGCTGGAACCGGAGAGGAAGTCTGATGCCCTGGACCCGCGACCAAATGGCCGAACGCGCGGCCAAGGAATTGCGCGATGGTTTCTATGTCAATCTCGGCATCGGCATTCCCACGCTGGTGTCGAATTACATTCCTGCCGGCATGACAGTACAGCTGCAGAGCGAGAACGGGATGCTTGGCTTCGGCCCATTCCCCTACGAGGGCGAGGAAGATCCCGATCTCATCAATGCCGGCAAGCAGACGATCACAGAGTTGCCGACGACGAGCTATTTTTCATCGGCCGACTCGTTCGCAATGATTCGTGGCGGTCATATCGATCTCTCCATCCTCGGAGCCATGCAGGTTGCCGAAAATGGAGACCTCGCCAACTGGATGATTCCCGGCAAGATGGTCAAGGGGATGGGCGGAGCCATGGACCTCGTCGCGGGGGTGAAGAAAGTCGTCGTGGTGATGGAACACACCGCCAAGGACGAACCCAAGCTCCTCCACCGCTGCAAGCTGCCGCTGACCGGGGCCGGCGTAGTCGACATGGTCATCACCGATCTTGGCGTCTTCACCATCGACAAAAAGAGTGGCGGCATGACCCTTATCGAGCTTGCACCGGACGTCACGCTCGATGAGATCACAAAGAAGACCGAGGCAAGCTTCAAGATCGAGCCGAAGCTGAGACACTAGCGCGCAGCACTCGAGCTGCTGGAACAAACGATCCTGTCCGGACTTTGTCGCTTCATGGATCGGAGCGAGAAATTCGATAGCGAATTGGACCGCCTTGAAGGCCATCTGCCGGATTGGGCGAAAGGAGCGTTTCAGCGCGCACGAACGCCCGGAGCCATGTGGACGCGCTTGATAATTGCCCTACTGCTGATCGTTGGCGGAATCCTCGGCATCCTCTTGCCCCTCCTGGGCTTCTGGATGGTACCGTTGGGACTGGCCCTACTTGCGATCGATGTGCCCTTTCTGCGCGGCCCCTTCGGGCGACTTCTGGCCTTCATTAACCGCAAGCTTGCCTCGCAGGCGGGCTGAGCGCCGCGCTACTGCCATTTGATTTTCCTCAAAGAGCCGGTACAGGATCGCCTCGATCACGGCCAAGAGGGAAACATGCTGTCCGACGCCGAGCGCAAAAAAGCCGCTGATATCCTGATGGCGGCACAGAGGGACCGAAAGCAAGCAACGCAGCTGCACATCACATTTCCTGACATCACCATCGAGGATTCCTATGCGATCTCGACCGAGGTTGCGCAGCGTAAGGTCAAGGCTGGGGCCAGATTAATCGGCCATAAAGTGGGACTTACCTCGAAAGCGATGCAGCGATCGTCGATGATCGACGAGCCGGATTATGGCTACATCCTCGATGACCAACTGATTGCCGATGGCGCCAAAGTCAACCATTCCGACTATTGCAAGCCACGTGTCGAGGTCGAACTCGCCTTCATCATGGGCAAGCGGCTGTTGGGACCTGGCGTCGGGCTGACCGACGTTTTGCGCGCGACGGAATATGTGATCCCTGCGATCGAGATCGTCGATGCGCGCCTGCAAGATCAGCGCAGGATCGTCGATACGGTTGCTGATAACGGCGCTGCGGCGGGCATCGCGATGGGCGGGCGGCCGGTTGGACCGATGGACGTCGATCTGCGCTGGGTGGGCGGCATCATGTACCGCAATTCGGAGATCGAGGAGACCGGCCTGGCCGCCGGCGTGCTGGGCCATCCGGCGCTCGGCGTGGCCTGGCTTGCCAACAAGATTGGTCCGCACGGGCACGCGCTCGAGCCCGGGCATATTGTTCTTGCCGGCTCGTTCACCCGCGTCGTATTCGCGCAGAAAGGCGACACGCTGCACGCTGATTTCGGCACGCTCGGCGGACTCGCTATTCAATTTGTATGACGGGAACAAGCATGGTCGAATTTCAAACCAACTCCTTCAAGCGCGCGCTCAGTCAGGGCAAACTTCAGATCGGGCTGTGGTCCAGCCTTTGCAGCAACATCGCCGCCGAAGTCATTTCTGAAAGCGGATTCGACTGGATCCTGCTCGATACCGAACATTCGCCCAATGAGATCCCGGATCTGGTCGCGCAACTCCAGGCCATTCAGCGCGGGACGGCAACGCCGATCATCCGTCCGGCATGGAATGATGCCGTGTTGGCAAAACGCGCGCTGGACATTGGCGCTCAGTCGCTGCTGTTTCCCTATGTGCAGAATGTCGAAGAGGCCAAGCGCGCGGTCGCTTCGACGCGGTATCCGCCCCAGGGTGTTCGCGGGGTGTCCGTGGCCGCCAGGGCGAGCCGTTACGGCCGGGTACCGGGATATCTGACCAAGGCGAACGACGAGATTTGCGTGCTGGTGCAGGTGGAAACGCGTACCGCCCTCGACCAGATTGAAGCGATTGCCAAGGTCGAGGGGATTGACGGCGTTTTCATAGGCCCTTCCGATCTCGCGGCCTCGCTCGGTCACTTGGGGAACCCGCAGCACGGCGATGTGCAGAAGGCGATCGAAAACGCGGTCAAGCGGCTAAAGGCGCTCGGCAAACCGGCCGGCATCCTGACCAGCAACGAGGACGAAGCCCGTCGGTATATCGAATGGGGCTACCTGTTCGTGGCGGTCGGCGCCGACGTAGGTCTGCTCGCCCGCAATGCGGACGCATTAGCGAAGAGGTTCAAGAGCGGCACCTGACCCCGACCGCCGCCCTTCGAGTATTATCAGCGACTTAGCAGGACAGGCTGATCTTTCGTAGGCCTTGCCGCATGCCGCGAAAACCTGCCAAGAATGGATGCTGAGGGGTCGCCGCGCATGAGTGAAGAGATGATCCTCGTGACTGAGGATCTCACAAAAGAATTTGCAGGCTTTGTCGCCGTTAACGGCGTGAGCCTTCGCGTCAGGCGGGGGACTATTCACGCGTTGATCGGGCCGAATGGCGCGGGCAAAACGACCTGCTTCAATTTGCTCACCAAATTTCTGAGCCCCACGCACGGGCGGATACTCTTCAAAGGTCAAGACATTACTGACATGCAGCCTGCGGATGTGGCCAGGCTCGGCCTGGTGCGCTCGTTTCAGATTTCCGCGGTTTTCCCGCACATGACTGTGCTCGAAAACGTGCGCATCGCTCTGCAGCGTAAGCGGGGAGGCTCATTCGATTTTTGGCAGCCGAACTCTGTACTCAATGATCTAAATGATCGGGCGATGCAATTGATCGCCGATGTCGGTTTGTCTTCTGTCACCGACTGGCTGGCGGTCGAACTTCCTTATGGCCGCAAGCGGGCGTTGGAGATTGCCACCACGCTGGCACTAGATCCGGAGATGCTGCTGCTTGACGAACCAACTGCAGGCATGGGTCACGAGGACATTGATCGCGTGGCAAAACTGATCAAACGCGTATCGGCCGATCGAACCGTGTTGATGGTCGAGCACAATCTGTCCGTCGTGGCCGATCTGTCCCATCACATTACCGTTCTGACGCGGGGCCGGATTCTGGCGGAAGGCGACTACGACACAGTCTCTAACAATCCTGAAGTGCGCGAGGCTTACATGGGGGTCGGTCATGCTTGACCTGGGCACGCCGCTTCTTGCCGTGAAAGATCTGCAAGCCTGGTACGGCGAGTCGCACATTCTCCACGGCGTGACGTTCGACGTGAATCAGGGTGAGGTGGTGACGCTCCTCGGCCGCAACGGCGCAGGCAAGACGACGACCATGAAAAGCATCATGGGGATCGTCGGCAATCGTGCCGGCTCCGTGCGTTATGAGGGCCAGGAACTGATCGCGAGCGCTTCAAACCATATTGCTCGCGCTGGCATCGCACTTTGCCCCGAAGAGCGCGGCATTTTTTCCAGCCTGAATGTCGAAGAGAATCTGCTGCTGCCGCCGGTAGTCAAGCCTGGGGGACTGACGCTGGACCGCATTTTCGACTTGTTTCCGAATCTGAAGGAACGGCTGGGTTCCAGCCAGGGCACCAAGCTTTCCGGCGGCGAGCAGCAAATGCTCGCGATCGGGCGTATCCTCCGCACCGGCGCCCGACTATTGTTGCTGGACGAACCGACGGAAGGGCTTGCACCTGTTATTATTCAGCAGATCGGCAAGACCATCCGCGCACTCAAGGAGCAGGGCTTTACCATTCTGCTGGTCGAGCAGAACTTCCGTTTCGCTTCGACCGTTGCCGATCGGTATTACGTCATGGAACACGGACGGATTATGGATCAGTTCGCCAATGACGAACTCGATGCAAACGTCGACAAGCTTCACGAATATCTTGGTGTTTAGCGAACAAAACCTGACTCAAAAAAACAAGGGAGAATGCAACAATGAAACGAATGATGAGCCAGGCGGCTCTTGCCGTCATCTTGACCTGCGGGACAGCCAACGCCCAGCAGGTCAATGTCAAGATCGGCGTGCTTACCGATATGTCGAGCCTTTATGCCGACGTGACCGGCCCCGGTGCGCTGGTTGCTGCGAAAATGGCGGCCGCCGACTACATGAAGGATAATCCCAATGTAAAGGTCGAGGTGATCGGCGGCGACCATCAGAACAAGGCCGACATCGGATCCCAAATTGCCAACCAATGGTACGACGTTGACAAGGTCGACTTGATCGTAGACGTGCCGAATTCCGGTGTCGCGCTCGCGATCAGCCAGATTACCGCTCAGAAGAACAAAGTATTTGTGGGCTCAGGCCCCGCTACATCCGATCTGACTGGGGCGAAGTGCAATGCCAACACCGTGCATTGGACCTACGACACCTGGATGCTGGCAAATGGGACTGGTAAGGCGATCGTGAAGACCGGCGGGGATACCTGGTTCTTCCTTACTTCAGATTACGCCTTTGGCCACGCACTCGAGCGCGACACTGCGGCTGTCGTAGAAGCAAATGGCGGGAAGGTCCTCGGCAAGGTACGTCATCCCATCAACACAAATGATTTCTCGTCATTCCTGTTGCAGGCCCAGTCATCCAAAGCAAAGGTGATCGGTCTTGCCAACGCCGGCGGCGACACCATCAATTCGATCAAACAAGCGGCGGAATTCGGCATCGTGAAGGGCGGGCAGAGCCTGGCCGGCCTCTTGGTGTTTGCCAGCGACATAAATGCCCTGGGCCTGAACACGGCGCAGGGTCTTGTCTTCACGGAGACCTGGTATTGGGACATGAACGATTCCAATCGCGCCTGGACCAAACGCTGGCAGAGCGAACGCAATGCGGCTGGCAAAGTCCCGACGATGAACCAGGCCGGAGTTTACGCAGGCACCTTGCACTACCTGAAGGCAGTCAGCGCGCTTAAAAGCGCTGCCGATGGCAAAGCCGTGGTCGCAAAGATGAAGGAACTGCCGACCGACGACCCACTTTTCGGCAAGGGAACGATCCGCGCCGACGGCCGCAAGCTGCATCCGGCCTACCTCTTCGAAGTCAAGAAGCCGGAAGAGTCGAAATATCCCGGTGACTTCTACAAGCTGCGCGCGACAATTCCCGCCGATGAAGCTTTCCGCCCGCTAAAGGAAGGCAATTGCCCGCTTGTGAGCGGCTGATAATTTCTAATACCGAGAAAAAACGGAGGATACACTTATGAGAAAAACCCTAGGACTGGCCGCACTCGCTGCAGTTCTCACGTGCGGAGCGGCCCACGCCCAGCAGGTGAGCGTGAAGGTTGGAGTTCTCAGCGATATGTCGAGTTTGTATTCGGATATTGGCGGAGCAGGTTCGGCTGCCGCCGCAAAACTCGCAATCGCCGACTTCACCAAAGATAATCCGAACGTCAAAGTCGAACTCATCTCCGGCGATCACCAGAACAAGCCGGACATCGGCTCGCAGATTGCCAACCAGTGGTACGATGTCGACAAAGTAGACTTGATCATCGACACGCCGAATTCCGGTGTCGCGTTGGCAGTCAGCCAGATCACCAACACCAAGAATAAGGTCTTCATCGTGTCAGGCGCGGCGGCTTCAGATCTCACCGGGCCCAAGTGCAACGCCAACACGATCCACTGGACCTACGATACATGGATGCTTGCCAATGGCACGGGCAATGCCCTGGTGAAAACGGGTGGCGATTCCTGGTTCTTCCTGACGGCGGATTATGCCTTCGGTCACGCGCTCGAGCGTGACACGATGGCCGCGGTTGAGAAGGCCGGAGGCAAGGTACTGGGCAAGGTACGCCATCCGCTCAACACCAATGACTTCTCGTCCTTCCTCCTGCAAGCGCAGTCCTCCAAGGCCAAGATCATCGGGCTTGCCAACGCAGGCGGCGATACCATCAATTCGATCAAGCAGGGTGCTGAATTCGGCATCGTCAAGGGTGGGCAGAAATTTGCGGGCCTCCTCGTGTTCGCGAGCGACGTCAATGCGATGGGCTTGCAAACGGCGCAGGGCTTGACCCTAACGGAAACCTGGTATTGGGACATGAACGACGCCAACCGAGCCTGGACCAAACGCTGGCAAGCGGAACGTGGCGCGGCGGGCAAGTTCCCGACGATGGTTCAGGCTGGCGTGTATTCAGGCCTTACCCACTACCTCAAGGCGGTGGCCGCCTTGAAAAGCGCTGCTGATGGCAAAGCCGTGGTCGCACAAATGAAGCAGACGCCGACAGATGACCCGCTGTTTGGCAAAGGCACAATCCGTGCCGATGGCCGCAAGGTGCATCCAGCCTATTTGCTCGAGGTGAAGGCGCCATCGGAGTCTAAGCATCCGGGTGATTTCTATCACCTGCGCGCGACGATCCCGGCGGATGAAGCGTTCCGACCGCTTAAGGAAGGCAACTGCCCGCTGGTCAGCGGCTGATCTTCAATGGAAACGCGGGGGCAGACCAACGTCTGCCCCCGACACTGCGGTGACGCATGTTCGAAATCTTCGGCATCCCTTCGACCGCGCTGTTTGGCCAGCTATTGATCGGTCTGATTAATGGCTCGTTTTACGCGCTGTTGAGCCTGGGCCTCGCCGTGATCTTCGGCATGCTCAACATCATCAATTTCAGCCACGGCGCCCAATACATGATGGGCGCTTTCACTGCCTATCTTATCCTGCAGTATACCGGGCTCGGGTATTGGCCTGCCCTCATTCTTGCTCCAATCATCGTCGGTATCACAGGCATCATCGTCGAGCGTCTCTTCTTGCAGAAGCTGTACAAGCTCGACCACCTTTACGGCCTGTTGCTCACTTTCGGACTAGCGCTAATTTTCGAAGGCGTGGCACGAAATTATTTCGGCTCTGCTGGCCTGCCTTATACGGTTCCCGACTCCCTGCGCGGCGGGCAGAACCTCGGCTTCATGTTTCTGCCCAACTATCGCGCGTGGGTCATCGGCGCCTCGCTCGGCGTCTGTCTCGGGACC
>DAISKM010000036.1:0-13713 GCA_036820945.1 Pseudolabrys sp. | reverse complement strand
TGCCTAGCTCAATTTGAATATGAAGAGTGGATCCGCTTTCCATAGTGCCATCGGTGGCATAGCATTCCCCCAGGGGCCGCAATGGCTCCATTCGACGCAAAAAATCGATCTAGGGGGGCGGCAATCATGGCGGACAAAGTCGTTCCGGTCTCACGGCTGCTCGACGAACGCGGGCTAAGCGCGTTTCAGATCAAACTGCTTGTCTGGTCGTTCTTCATTGTTCTTATCGATGGCTACGACATCGCGGCGATCGCCTTCGCGGCGCCAAGCCTCGTCAAGGAATGGGCCTTGAAACCGGGCGCGCTCGGGCCTGTGTTCAGCGCAAGCCTTGTTGGCATTCTGTTTGGTTCGGCGCTGTTTGGCTGGATCGGCGACCGCTACGGCCGTAAGGCGGCGCTGGTCTGGTCGAACCTGCTGTTCGGCGTTTTCACACTTGTTGCGGCCTATGTGACCAATCTCGATCAGATGTTCTGGCTGCGTCTGCTGGCGGGGCTGGGTATCGGCGGTGTTATCCCTAATGTCGTCGCCATCAACGCCGAATCCGCGCCGCGCAAGCTGCGCGCCACACTTGCGATTATCGCCGTTGGATGTGTACCGATTGGCGGCGCCATTCCTGGCTTCGTCACCGCGGCGCTTGTACCGCAATATGGCTGGCAAATCCTGTTTCTGATCGGCGGCATCGTGCCAATCGTCATCGCCATCGCCGCGCAGATCGGCATGCCGGAATCAATCAAGTACATGACGCTGCACGAAAGCCAGCGCGGCAAGATGGAGCGTTTGATCACAGCCATCAGTTCTGGATACCCGCTGTCGCCTAACGCCAAATTTGTTATCGAGGACGAACAGCAGTTTCCGGGATTCAATCCTAAGTATCTCTTTCGCCAAGGGCTTGCGGTCATCACGCCGCTGCTCTGGCTGCTGGTTGCGCTGAACCTGATGGGCTATTTCTTCGTGCTCAGCTGTACGCCGACGCTGATGACCGCAGCCAAGCTGCCGCCGACGACGGTGGCCCTGGCCGGCGCGAGCTTGCAGGTGGGGGGCACGGTCGGAGCGTTATTGCTCTGCTGGTGGCTGCAACGGCACCGTTTCCTGGCCATCGCGATCATGTTTGTGATTGCCGTGCCAGTGGTTGGTTCGATCGGCTTTGCGGGCTTGACTTCCCAGGCCGCGTTGCTGACCGCGACTTTCTTTGCCGGCTTCCTGGTGCTGGGGATCCAGTCCGGCATCAATGTCGTGGGCGCGCTGATTTATCCGACCTCGCTACGCGCCAATGGCTCGGGATGGCAATTGGGCCTTGGACGCATTGGATCAATTGTCGGTCCGTTGGTGGGTGCGTTATTCGTCGGCATGCCAGTGCAGCAACTCTATATGTGGTCGGCACTTCCATTCGTGGCAGGCGCGGTTATCTGCTTCGCGATCCATCGGCTCAACACCGCCCGCCTCGCAGCGCATCCGGAACTGGTTCAGGCGCAGTAGCGGCGACGGCGTCCTTGATCGCTGAATTGCCTCCTGTCGTATTTCAGCAGGAGGCAGTTTTGCATCAAAATGGCTCATAAGCGCGCAAAGCAGGAATGACCTTCTCACCAAACAGGCGGATCGAGCGCATCAGATCGGCCTCCGGCAGGTCCGAGAAATTGAATTCACCCATGAACACGTTAAACAGGCCGGAACGCGCGGTCGCATGAATTTTCTTGGCGACCGTATCCGGCGAACCGATGAAGACAAGCTCGTGCTTCATCAGATAATCCGCATCGAACAGGTTGGCCATGATCTCGGAAGCCCCCGGCTCGCCGCGCCCGATGAATTTCTTGGCATGCTCACGGACGCGCTGCTCGAACGTTTCGCCGGGCTTGGGCGGAGGTAAGAAGCCCTCATAGGCGCGGGCTGCGCGCGCTAGTGCGATGTCGAGCGCCTTCTCGTCCGTGTCGTCTACATAAACGACGGTGCAATAGGCGATCTTCGGCGGTTGCGGCCAACCGGCCGTGGTCCAGTCCGAGAGAAACTTGCGATAGCGCGGCGCCGCGTCGGCGCGCGGATAAACCAGAAAGTATCCTGGGCTGATTCCATGCCGGGCGCAGAATTCAAGCGTCTGCGGGTCGCGGCTCATCATCCATAGCGGCGGATGTGGGCGTTGCAGTGGCGGTACAGCAAGTTGCGTACTGTCGGTGTGGTGCGCATCGCCGTGAAAGGAGAAAGGCTGCTTTTCACCATAGGCCGAACGCAAATATTCGACGAACTCGAGCGTCGGCGACTTGCGCAAATTGTAGTCGAGGCCAAAGGGCTTGAAATAATCAGGGTTGATCCCCGGGACGAGCCCGAGCTCCATTCGCCCGCCCACCATCTGATCAACGAGAGCGATTTCCTCGGCCAGACGCAGCGGGTGGTACAGCGGCACGACATAGCCCATCGGGCCAATGCGCATTCGGCGCGTCCGGGCGGCGGCACCGACGACGTAGAGGCTGGGCGACGAGATCCAGCTTTCGTCGGGGCGAAAATGATGTTCGACGCAGAAGCCGTAATCGAACCCGAGTTCGTCACACAGTTGAAGCTCGCGCCATAACTGCTCGTAGCGTTGATGCGGATTCATGTCCGGCTTACCCCAGACATGGGAAAAATGGGCGAACTTCACTTTGCACTCTCCTCAAGTCGTTGCCGCGAGGCCAATTGGGGGTGTTGTTTCCTAAAATTCCATCGGGCTTGTTGAAATACGAAACGCATACCTCGCCCGTGGCGGTTTTATAAGGGCTTTGGCATCACCTGCGGCGAAACATGCCTGGGGCATGGAACAACACTTTCGAGTGAGCTCGCTCGCACCTTTGTCATCGGCCGTGGTAAATTTTCATCAACCAACATGGTCCAGGAGGTTCGCTATGGCCAGCAGCCTAAAACGCGTCAGGGTCGCGCCCAAAGGCATGGGTCTCAATGACTTTGTCGCGATGCAGGAAGGTTTCTTCGCCGCCGAAGGGCTGGACGTTGAATTCGACTGGAAGACCTTCCGCGGCACGCAGTCGAGTTGGAAAAACCTCGAATATTTCCAGCGGCCGCAAGACCGCCCCTATACCGAAGCAAACCAGGACGTGGTCCAGGGCGCCTGCGTGTGGGGTACGATCTGCAATGCCAGCGCCGGTATGGGCCGCGTCGTTACCGAAGGCTATGGCGATTCACCCTGGGCAATCTTCGTACGGCCGGAGTCCAAAATCCGGAAGCCAGAAGACCTGAAAGACGTACCTGTCTCGGTCGGCATGCGTGCCGGGAGCCATTTCAATGTGCCCTATCGTCTGGAAAAATATCTTCCGCTCGAGCACATCAAGACCGTCAATACTGGCGGCTTCGGCGCGCGGCTGAAAGCGCTGCTCGACGGTGAGGTCGAAGCCGCGAGCCTGTTGCCCCCGCAGATCGCCATGGCTGAACAACTTGGCCTGCGCAAGATCATTGAGGATCGTTTCAAGACGCTATGGTGGGTTCCGGACAGCGCCACCCCAGAGGTCGTACACGGCTATATGCGCGCCCTTGATCGCGCCGAGCAGGCGCTCGAGGAAGACCTGGCGAAGTACTTGCCGCTGTGGAAGCTTTCAGTGCCTGCGGAGTTCGAGAGTTTCTATCCTTGGGATTTCAGCAAATTCGGCCGGGGCGAGCGCTTCGTCAACGCGACATTGCCGCGCGAAGAATTCAATGAGGTGTTCGCGCAGGTCGAGCGTTGGGGGCTCGACCAATATCTCAAGGACCGCAGCCCGGAGACACTTTCCTATCCAACCTGAATACGAGGGCGTGCGTCGAGACCCATGTCCGCTATTGGCCCTTAGCGGACATTGCAAAATTATCGATTCGATGTCCGCTTTCAGGGGCAAAGCTGGCATGCCGTGGACGGCCCGAAATGTCCGCTAATGACTCAAAGCGGACATTGCGGAGAGGCTTCCCATCGATCGTATGCGTCAATTGATTTTCGGGAACCTCTGACGCTCCGCTGCGTCAAATCTTTCACGGATGCACGGCACGGCCTGGCGGCCGTCACGAAGGAGGTTCCCATGCAATCGTCTAACTCGGATTTGCCGCGCTTTGTTGCTCCGGCCAATGAGATGACGACCATGGCACAGTCTGTTTCGACCCCTGTCACTAGACGAAGCGTGGTCGCAGGGCTGGCGGTGGCCGCAGCGCCTGCGACTGTATTTACGGCGGCGGATAAGGCCCACGGGCAGTCCGCGCAGACTGCGCCTGAGAAAAGTCTGTACGAGCGGCTGGGTGGCGTCTTCGCGATCGCAGCTGTCGTGAACCATTTCAGCGACGCTGTCGTGAAGAACCCCATCGTCGGCCAGAAGTCGAAGAACCCGCAGCTGCGGGAATGGCACACTAAGAACCTGGGAAGATTGCCCGGTCTCAAATTCATGCGGACACTATGGGTCTGTAATGTTTCGGGTGGGCCTTTCCAGTTCACGGCCACCAAGCCCGGTAAAACGCCGCTTGGCCTTGAAGAGGCCCATCGGGACCTCCGCATTTCCCCAGCAGAATTTGATGAAGTCGCAGCAGAACTCGGACGAACGTTGGACTTCGCCAAGGTCCCGAAGCGCGAGAAGGCCGAGGTCCTGGCAGCCTTCGCCGCCCACAAGGAGGAGGTCACCGCCGGCTACGTCGCCGCCAAGCCCCGCTGAAAACATATTGGGTGCCAATTGGCTGCGATTGAATAGGGGACACTCCAACCGCGTTCAGGAATCCGCTTTTGTTAGTAAAGCGGACATCGCAATTGCACGGCGGAATGTCCCGCCGCTGATGCAAAGCGGACATCGTTCTTGTGCGCGTGCCATAAGCAGGCTGGCGCTAATAGCCCTTAATGGAAAATCTGTCGAATTGGTTTTGTTGGTGGTTGATGGACTGCGCGACGGGACGATTTTGGGGTGGTGCTTCGGCCCGCGCCTTTTTGGCTGATACTTCGCCCCGTACTTTTTCGGGCGGCGCCTCGGCCCGCGCTTCACGTGCCCCAGCCTCGATCTTTGCGAGCGCGTCAGACGCCGACTTGGGCTGAGCAGTAAGTACAGCTTGCGATGTCATGTCGGGTGCGGGTGCCGATGGAGTGGTGAGAGTTTTTATCGCAATGTGATACCGGGGCGCTGGTAGACCAGTGCGCTGGCTCGTGACTATCGCAGGCGAACTGTTCTCCAGTGTTGCATCGGCAACGAACAGCAATGCAAACAGCACCGAACCTACTACCGCAAAAAAAGCGAGAACCGGCATTAGCGCGTTTCGATAATTCAGAAAGAAATACCGTTCAGGATCATCAGACCTAAAAAAATGGCCGACAGCGACAAGCCAAACACCTGTGCGGTGACTCGCTCACTTGTATTCGTCATGACGTGGATCCCTGCGGTTGGTTTTTGTGTTCAGCAGGGAAAGGCTAGAGCGCGGCTGGGCGCTCACACTAGAATACATATGGAGCGGTCGACCATCGAATGGGATGCAAAATTATACGTAAGTGCAATACGGAGGTACGAAAATGGGTGCTGCGGCGCGCAGCCTGGGATCTGGCTTCGCGCTCCTTGCGCCCACGCACAACCCCTCCTGAGCGACGCCGCTTGTCGCGCAGGGGTTTTCAGACCAACCAACGCTCGCTCGCAAAGGCGCTCCTGGCAGCTCTGCGGCCTCCGAGCCCCCGCCAACTTATCAGCAGTTCAACCTTACATCCGACGGTCAATAACTCGGCCCAGAACTGGCCCCAGGAAGTGGTCACTGGGGCCGCGGCCCCAAGGCTCTGGCACGACCTGTGAGGAGGCGCCGCACGCGGTCCCCAAAACCGACTGAAGAACCGATTCCGCTATTGGCCCATAGCAGGCATTCAAACGACACCGACGTGTGTCTGCCCTTGGGAGTAAATCGGACATGACGCGGACAGGGTCGATTGTCCGTTTATGACCCAAAGCGAACATTAATGGCCTTTTCCGGTGCTAAATCAGCTGTTCATTCTTCGTTCAAATCGGAACACCTTCGCGCTATAGTCACGCGTCACGGCGGAGATTCTCATGGAGAAGCTGGCGGCCCTGCCAATCGACTGGGCGAACGTAAATTGGAACTACGTCGTCGCGTTGGTGCTTCTCGTTTTTGTCTGCACCTTTGTTGGAACAGCCCTCTCGCTGGGGCACACGGTTCGCGGCTGTGTGTTGACGGCCCTTCTGTTCGGTACGGCATTTCTGTTCTGGACTTACTATCCGCACGACCTGCCGCTGCCGACGTTGGTCAAGGGGTATAATCCTGCAAGACCCGACAATCCGGTGACGACAAACTATTTGCCGCCCGCCACCATGCAGCGCTGATCGTGGAAGACGGCCTATTCTAAAGCGACTTTAGCAACCGATACGAGGCGGGGGCTAACAATCGCCTGCGCAGCTCGGCACTGCCTTGCGTTGGCCCGGGGCCGCAAGGTGGACGCGGGCGGCCTGATGGTGACAGGGCCCGTCGCCTTCGCGCCCTCCAAGACAAGAAACCAATAGCGTCTGTACGCCATGTGCCGGTCGTTGTGGTTCCTATGTCAAAAGTTATGGCGGCTTGGTTCAGTCTGTTGCACGCTTATGAAGCGAAAGTCACCTTCACTGCTGGCAGACCGCAAAGAGGGGCCGCGCGCCCGAATGCCGGTCCCTCTTTCTTAGTTAGCGTCTTTAGCGACTTAATTGCGCTCGGACAAAAAACGGGCTGCCAATCAAAAGTGTTTCCTGGGATGTTTGCGCTGCTATGCAGGGCGTCGGAATAGGCCGCACCGTCTGACCCAATCCAGACGACTTCTGCGTCGAGGATTGCGCTGCCATCGATCTTGCGGGCTGTTGCGGTGATCAACGGATAGCGTTTAGGCCAGTCGGCTCCATTGATCGTGTAGATCCGCTGCGTCCCGCCAGGACCGCTCGGCGGCTGGGCTGCGTCGATAGGGCGGCAGGGATGGATAAAGGAGGCAGGAGCAATGCGCGGAAGTTCCACAGGCTTGCATTAGATCATTGGCGGATCAGGAGTGTCGGCGCTATCGTGCCCGCGGGACAGGGCATTCCGCATGAAACGAATGGGCATTCTGCTGAGCTTGGTCTATGTCGGCTTTGTGGTCGTTTCCCAGCCGACATTCGCCGCGGAGGGAAAGGGTTCGTCCTGGCGCTACAATGCGCATACCCCCGAGCCGCCGTTTCCCCGCAGCAAGCGCGCCGAAGCGATTTGGGCTTCAGACTGGTGCTGGAGCGACTGCGGCTCGTATTGCGCGTGGGGCTTGGCCGGCTGCCTTAAAGAAGATTCTCAAGGTCGCTGCCTGAAGCTCACCGACAAATGCGATCGCTACTGCCAACGGGCATGCCGCACCAGAGGCGGCCCGCTACTTCCCATCGAATTTCCCTGGGATTAGCCACGCCTAGGTCGCCGTACACGGCGCGCGCACGTGCGAGGACAGGCGTCTTACCTGAGCGCAATCCGGCAGATCGTTAAATTACGCGGCCGACTTTGGAAAGCGAAGGCCGTGCTTGCCTTGCTCAACAAGGTTCGGCGGCTGTCCTCGCAATTGCTCGGCCTCACGACGGTAATAATCGCCCATCTTTCGCAGGGACTGTTTCGCAGCACGGCTGCTCACGAGGTCGGCCTGCGAATGGAAAAGTTTGGCGATTTTTAGCAGTTCTTCCTTGCGCGACATGACACTAACGGCAGAGCCGATTTTCCTTTTATGTGGTTTGCGTGCCGGTTTAACGCGTTGGACGAGGCGCCGTTCCAAAGACGAATGCAGTTCCGTCTGCCGAGGGCAACCGTCTATTCGCCCCGGGACGCATCAGGCAAGCTCCCGGCAGCCAGCGCCGAATGGAACTCGTCGATACGTCCGACGCTGGCGTGCTGGCGTCCGCCAGGATCGCTTACGTCCATTGATCCAAATCGATACCTTGCGCCCGCTAGGCACTAAAAAGAAGCCGGTGCGCCTTTGGCCTTTGGCGTGTGTCTGCTCATACGCTCCCGTCTGAGCAGGAGGTCACTTCGTTATGCGCAACGTGGTTGTTTCCGCACTTGTGTTGACGTTTTCTGCTTGCACGGCAGCTCAATTGCACGCGGCCTCTGACAGCGATCAAACGAATGAACCGTTCGGTGTCGTTAAGTCCTTCGCGCCAGAAGTTCGACAGCTTGGCAGGAGTGGAAAAAAGTAATAGCCGATGCTGACGCAGAACTGCAAAAGCTGGAACGTTGTCGCACGCAACGCGATTGGAATGCCGCCGAAGTTAAGTATGCCGCCATTGTGAAGGAAGCCAGAGACAAAGACGATCTGGCTAAAATCGAATTTGTTCACAGGCGGATCAACGGCGAGATTCGCTATGAACCAGATCCAACACAGTGGGAACTCGCTGACCATATGACCCATAGCGGGACTGGCGGTAACACGAGTGAAGGTTGCGGGTCGCCGCTGATATGGCGAGTTCCGGCCGATGAAGATTGGAAACCGGACAGCGCATTGGTTTGTTGAACGTTCGATGTTAGGGCTGTCCGACGGAGTTCCATCATGACGAAAGCAATTGTTTTGGCATCTGCTCTTTTGGTAGCGGGCGCGGCTTTGAGCTTGTCGGGAGAAACGGCTTTAGCTGCCGAAGAAAAAAGCGCAGATGCGACGAAAAAAGAGCGCTGCAAGCGCGACGCGATGCTGATGCTTCTGATGGGCCAGCAAAAAAGCAAATTCATCAGGCAATGTCTGGCAAGCAAAGAGCCGCCAGGCGAGGCTGGAGTTCGCCGACTGGGCGTTCGTCCGCCCGGCCCAGCAGAATTGCCGAGGATCGCGCCGTTAGGCGATGGCAATCCGCCCAGCACCTCCACGGGCAGCACCGCCCCCAGCAATGCGCCACGCGCCCCCAGCGCGCCGGTGGTCGGCTCTACCGGCACGTCAACCACCGGGTCTAGTGCTACGTCCACAAGCGGCTCCAGCGGGAGCAGCATTGGTAGCTCCGGCGGGCGTTAGCTCCGATCCTCACGTCAGCTCGTGTCCCTTGGACATTCAGTCGCGCTGTCTGGTTTCAGGGGCAAAGAAACATTTTTTCGCAGGAAGCCGGCGGAGCCTTCACCGAACGGCAGCCTCGGCCCAGTGGTCGATCAGCGTGAGGCCAATTGATTTGGCGGCAGCCAAGACCTGCTGTCGGAGGTCCGCCCCATATTATCGTTCGAGGATCTTCCAGTTGTTGTAATAGATGAATTTAAAGCTTTGCGTCAGAACTCGAACACCAAAAACAACGGCGCGCATGAAAGCGGGGAATGGCGTCGGGCGAACGATGTCGACGAACAGGCAGTAGCGTGTTTCGTTCGTTTCGTTGGCGGAATAGTGCAGGAGCGTGTCGTCGAATATGAACAACTTGTTCTCGCACCAATAGTTGATCGTATCACCGACCTCAATGTAGGCGGAGCGATCTTTCATGTCGTTCAGGTTGTACAAGATGCGCAGCGAGGCCCGCAGATATCCAAAATGCTTCGACGTGGAGACCTTTTTATTGAAGACCGAAACCCCGATCGTCTGAATATACTTCCATGGTTCGTGAAACGCGGGAATATTCACGACTGTGTCCATGTTGATGCCATACCATCGGAAGAAAACCATTGTTCGCGGAAATTCTTTAGCGCGCGCTTCTAATTGACCGACAAGGTTCTGGTCTTTCGCGATTGATATCAGGCGTTTCACCTCGTCCTGATAAGGGGGTGGCAGATCCTCCAGCCGATAGACGCCTCTGTTGATGTACGGCAGCGACAGCAGATCGAGCAAAATATTGAATGGCGACAGAAGCCAGGTCCCGAATCCGTTGCCGATGAAATAGCGCCGCAGCGTCGATAGGTTCAGCCCCTGATTGCGGCTGACGTCATAGGCCCCGCATGCGAGGTAAAAGATGGCGATCTTTGGGAAGAAATACGCAAATGGGCAGAGAACGCCAATCGGGAACAGCACCCGCCTGACAAAGTATTTGCAAATTCTGGTTACGCATTCTCTACCCGTAAGCGTCTCGGTAACCGTTGTAGTCATGCCAATCATCCCGTGATCGTGGTCCCGCCTTTTATCACCGTAACACAGCGCACCGTGCCTTTGGAGATGGACTTGACCGGCCAAAGGTACGATCGATCCTTGCCGGCAACGTCCAATTGGTCCTTGACAACATTGCGATCATGCTCATGGACGTGCGCTTTCGGTGGTAAAGCGGACATGTCAATCGTCCCTGGCGAACGTCCACGAGCCACACTTAATCCTGCCCGTCGAATGAGGTTGGCAACAATGGAGAATTTTCATGGAGACCATAAAATATGAGACAGCATTGATCGTCGGTGCTGGCGAGGGTTTGAGTGCGTCGTTGGCAAGGCTATTCACTCGCGAAGGGATCCGCGTCGCGCTGGCAGCGCGGCAAACTCACAAGCTCACTGTACTTTGCAAGGAAACGGGTGCCACGGCCTATGCATGTGACGCCGCTAGTGAAGATGATGTAACCAGACTATTTGCCGCGGTCGAGCGCGACTGCGGCGCGCCGGATGTTGTCGTATATAACGCAAGTCATCGTACTCGTGGTGTATTCGTAGATTTGGTCCCTACTGATGTTGCCAATGCTATCGCCGTCAGCGCGTTTGGAGGCTTTCTGGTAGCGCAACAGGCATCGCGCCGCATGCTCCCCAACGGGCATGGTGCCATTCTTTTCACCGGCGCATCGGCGAGTGTCAAAGGCTATCCTTTATCTGCGTCATTCGCGATGGGCAAGTTCGCATTGCGCGGACTTGCCCAGAGCTTGGCCCGCGAATTATCGCCCCAGGGTATCCACGTCGCGCATTTCGTGATCGACGGCGGCATTCGCAGCGCAAGGCGACCTGAGCCTACGGACAAACCAGACTCCATGCTCGATCCGGATGCGATTGCCGCCAACTATTGGAACGTGTTGTGCCAGCCGCGCAGCGCTTGGACCTGGGAAATAGAAATGCGACCTTGGGTCGAAAAATTCTAACGTCAATGGCCCTACGCCCGGGACGCCTTATCGCCTCTGTCGGCCTCGCCGTTGTCAACACGGAAAATCCGGCTTCGTGATAGATTCCGGAGGGGCGTATATCCGGTCCTGGGGGCCATGGATGGTAGGTTCAGCGCTAAAAATTGCTCTTGGCATGGTCTGCTTCGGCATCGGCGCAGCGTCCTTAATTGGAGCAATCTCCGGCTTGCTCTTTGTTTCGGCGTCTGATGCCCACATCCCCGTGATATTTGGGATGCTTGGAGCCATGTTTCTATGGATCAGTTTCTTGTTGTTACGACGGCTGCGCTGGCACAACGACTAATTCGCGGCCATGCGTCTCCGCTCGTCATGGCCGGGACAAGCCCGGCCATCCACGTCTTTGACATCGGACATAGCAGACCCCGTCGCCGAAATTTCTCCTTTGGAACCGCCATGGTGAAAAGCGCGTTTATTCTCTTTGCCGACAGCCATTCATTATGAGGTGGTATTAATGCCAAATCCAAAAAGTACAGCCAGTATCGCGGGTCATCCGATTCATCCCATGCTGATCCCGTTCCCCATCGCTTTTCTCGTTACTGCTTTCGTAACAGATCTCGCCGCCTGGCAGAGCGGGAATGCGGCCTGGGCGGTTGCCTCGATGTGGCTTCTCGGAGCCGCAATCGTAATGGCTTTGCTTGCAGCAGTGTTTGGCTTTACTGATTTCTTTGGTGATGAGCGAATTCGCGCAATTAGCTCCGCCTGGCAGCATATGATTGGCAACCTGATTGCGGTCGTGCTTGCACTCATCAACTTGTACATCCGCTCCAGGAGTGGCGCCATGCCTGGCGCAACAGGGGCGGGAGTTTGGCTATCTCTCGTGACCGTGTTGCTACTCTTATTCAATGGGTGGAAAGGCTGGGAACTCGTATATCGAGGACACGTCGGCGTATCCGAGGGATGATCGCGTTCGGCCAGTAAAGTTCAAAAGTCTCGATGTCCGCTATTGGCGCATAGCGGACTTTGCTTTTGCGTCGCTTGATGTCCGCTCTCTTGGGGGGCAAAGCGGGCAAATCTTAAAGGGTCGCGAATGTCTGCTTATGATCCAAAGCGGACAGGGGCAACATAATTTCGCGGACCACTGCACATCACCGCCCTTCGGTTTGGTCTTAAAATGCTGTGCGAAGGACATTTGTCCGTATGGATCGGCTGCGCGCGCGGCGCTAGTCTACGCGAGATCAACCTTCTTGGTCGCAGGTCGTAGGGAGATCGACATGGAACAGATCCTGATCAACCTCGTTGCAGGAGCGCTTGGTGGAGTTGGCGCAGGTAAGGCTTCGCCGAACTTTGATCTCGGCATGGCTGGTAACATTATTTCCGGTTTGATCGGAGGAGGGGTACTTGGCCAGATCGTTACGTTATTGCTGCCGTCTGTCGTGGCTGCAGCGCAGTCGGGCAATCTGAGTGTCGGCGGCATTGTCTCACAGGTGATCGCCGGTGGCGCTGGCGGAGCCATACTCACGGCACTCATCGGCGCAATCAAGAACAAAGCTGCTGCCTGAACACTCAACCCAATAAGCTTGATCTGGTCTCAAACTGAAGAGGTCGGGACACCGACCCTCCTCGCGCGTCGCCGACGGGGTGATCGAGTGACGGTGTTTTGCTGCAGCGCATGAGTCCGCCAGCACTCAGCGGACATTTGCCTTTCGTTGCGGAGTGTCCGCTTTCAGGGGCAAGGCGGACATGGCCTTGACCGGCGTTGATGTCCCCTAATGATCCAAAGTGGACATACTACAGTCCACACAAAATGCCGTTCTAACCACCGGGATTCCGGAGGACCACGCAATCACCACCGGACAAGTGGATCTTTTTACAAATATCATTTGCAGCCGCCCGCGACTCAGCGCCGACCCTGACTTGGTAGCGAGGAAGTGATCCCCGTCCTCGTTCAAGCAGAATTGGGTCGCGTCCGGCCAGCACTTCCGAAAACCTCTGCTGGAGCGCAGCATATCGATCCAAAATCTCTGGACGGGATCTGTGTGCGCCGAGGATAGCGCCCCAAGGTTGGATCGCGCCCGCCACCACGCGCTGTTGCAGCGCTGCGAGGAATGTGGTTGGCGGCTGCTTAAGTTTCGCCATCAGCGTTTCGCAACTGAAGCCGCTTTCAGTTTTGGCTTTTACGTCCCGGCCCGTTGCCCACTCATCAACCGAACTACCGGTTATAGCCCACACGTAGGAGCGCGTTTGGGCGGGTATTGAGCCTGCACCGGTCATCCATGCCCTGACGCGACCGGGCCCTGCGTTATAGGCAGCGGCCGCAAGTCCAAGGTTACCGAACTGGTCGCGCAAATCTTTGAGAAACTCGGCCGCTTTCGGCAGCGCTTCTATCGGATTGAGTGGGTCGAGCAAATTACGCTCCGCTGCCGTCGCCGGCATAAACTGTGCAATTCCCAAAGCTCGTCTGCCGCTCCGGGTCAATGGGCCGACAGCAGCGGGCTTGAATCGACTTTCCTGCCAAATCAATCGGACGAAAAACTCGACCGGCAGCCCATGAGTTTGGGCGGCCGACTCCACAAGCAGGCAAACTGACTGCTGCACCTGCCGGGAGGTCTGACCATTGGAAGGTTCGGCGGCATATACACAGCATCTTCAGCATAGAAAGACGCAAGTTTGGCCGCATCCTTCGCATTGAATGCCGCCGCCCACTCCGCCGCCATTTTGTTCAACGTCGGGTCCGTCTTGCCCTGACCGCGAACGCCGCCCGTGACCGTGATGGTCACCGTCG
>DAISKM010000035.1:4271-14136 GCA_036820945.1 Pseudolabrys sp. | reverse complement strand
AGATGAACAACGGGATGGGCGTGAGCGAGAAATTGATCGCGGCCGCGACGCTGTTGCGCGCAACTTGATGCAAACCGGCTTCGCCGCCCAGAAACAGAACCGCGCCGATAAGGTTGATCGCAATGAATGAAATGGCGACCGGCATTCCTGCAAATAACAAAACAGTCGAGCCTCCGAGAAGAAGCAGCGAAGCCATCTGCCAGGACATGCTCACAACCGTCTCCTACGATGCTCAAGCCGCTGAAACAGCATCGTCCCGCAAGCCTACTTCGGCCGTGGATAACCGGTACATGCGGAAAACAAACTCGATAGCGAGGAGCGCGAACCCGACCGGGAGCGGCGCGAGTGTCCACCACTCGGGCGTGACCAGCGTTTTGATATTGATCGATCCGGCTTTGTAACTTGCCGCCGTGATGAGATATCCGTACCAGACGAAGTAAAGACAGCACAGAAGACCGACGATGTCGCCGAGCCATTCCAGAGCCCAAGCAACCCGAACGGGCAAAGCGCGGAGGATGATGTCAACGCGAATGTGTTGGCCTTGACGGAGAAGCCATGGCGCAACCAGCAAGGTCATCAAATAGAGAATGTCCTCCGAGATTTCGTTGCTGATCGCGACGCCGCCGCCACCGATGTTGCGAGACACAACATCGGCGCCAATCATCACCGTCATGAGCAACAGGAGGAGACACGCCGCAAAGACGAGCGCATCAAGTAGGCGCCCATACCATTCGGATAGTTGCGCCATGCTCGTTTTCATCGGGCCAACGCGAGGCCGCTATTTCTTCGAGAAATATTCCCTGAGTTTGGGGCCGTGTTCAGGGCTTTGTTTGATTATGCCTTCCCAACCAGCCTGGTAGGCCTTCGCTCGATAGGCTTCGGCTGCCGTGCCATCGAACTTGATGGTCTGGATGCCGGCTTCGGCCTGCCGTTTGGTGTCTTTTGCATTCTCCGCATCGAATTCACCGGCCGCAGCCGCTTCCCCGGCCGCGGCTGCTTTGCTCAACACGGCCCTTTGCGCATCGGACAGCTTGTCCCAGGCGGTCTTGTTGACGAGCACCGAGACCTCGGCGGTGTAGAAGCCCGGATCGACGCGAAATTTCGTCTTCTCATGCCAGCCGAGATCGAAAATCCCGGTGATCGGCCAGCCGTACCCGTCAACGACGCCGCGTTCGAGCGATGTGTAGACCTCGCCCGGCGGCGTTTGCACCACGGTCGCGCCGAGAGCCTGGAAGAAGTCGCGATAGACCGGCGTGATGCGAATCTTCAGGCCGGTCAGGTCGGGAGCGGAAATCGGCTTCGTCAGGTAGAGATGAAACGGATTGTTGTCGACCAGCCGCGCAAGAAAAATGGCATTCATTTTCTCCGCGTAGAGCTTGGCCATATAGTCATAGCCGCCGTTCTTGCGAAGCTCCGACATCGGGCGCTCGGTCAATTTCCAGGCATCAGATTCGGGCATGACGTTCGTGGTGAACGCGCCGGTCGTGTTCGCGATATCGACAACGCCGGTCTTGAGTGCGTTGCCGACCTCGAATGGCGGCATGGCCTTCGGTCCGCCGATATAGTTGATCTGGACGAGGCCTTTCCCTTCCGCGTTCACCTGATCAATGAATTTTTCAAATCCACGCGAGTAAGTCGTTTTCTCGGCGAATGCCGTCACAGCCCGAAGGGTGATTTCCTGGGCAAAACTCGATGAGCAAAAAACCGTTGCGGCAATCAGGCCGAGCGTAAACTTCTTGCACATGACGAAGATCCTCCCCTGCCGAGATAACGCTCGGGTCATTTGTTTTGAATTTCCTATATTGTTATGAGTGGGTTGGGGAGTCAAACAAGTGCGACAAGCGGGCGTGAGCAACAATTCGACAGTCGCGGCAGTCCTGGCAAGGGACCTCGCAGGGTTCGGCGCACGCCGCTGTTTTGGCTTGCTCGGCACGGCAAATTTCAAGATCTCGCATGCGCTGGTCGAAGCCGGCGTCGAGCTCATTTCGGCGCGTCACGAAGGCAATGCTGCCAGCATGGCGGATGCCTATGCCAAAGCGACCGGGGAGTTGACCCTTGTCAGCGTTCATTCGGGCCCCGGGCTCACCAATGCAATCACCGGAATAGGGGAGGCCGCGAAAAGCCGAACACCTCTTCTGGTTCTCGCCGGAGATGTACCCACCGGCAATGTCAAATCGAATTTCTACATGGATCAGACAGAACTGGTGCGCTCGGTTGGCGCGGTCTCCGAACGAATTTATACCCCGCAATCTGCCCGCGGCGATCTGCTGCGTGCGGTGACGTGCGCCTTGCATGACCGCCAGACCGTTGTGCTGAGCTTGCCTCTCGATGTGCAGGACGCAAAAGTCGATGTGACCAACGCGCCTTTTGAATTGGGTCCGGTGCCGGGGCGGCTGCAGCCCAATCCGGAAGATATTCGAGCGCTTTCCGATGCAGTCGCGAGGGCAAAGCGACTGCTCGTGCTGGGCGGCCGCGGCGCGGTTCTTTCCGGTGCCGAAGAGTCCCTGACTGCGTTGGCTGAAAGGATCGGGGCTTTGCTCGCAACGTCAGTTTGCGGCCATGGCCTATTTGCAGGCAATCCATGGTCGCTCGGCATCAGCGGCGGTTTTTCATCCCCGATCGCGGATGAGCTGATCGCCGAAAGCGATCTGATCCTCGGCTTTGGCGTGAGCTTCACCCAATGGACGACCAAGAAGGGCAAGCTGATCGGGCCCGGGGCAACAGTCGCGCAAATTGATATCGAGGCACCGAAGTTGGGCTATCAGATGCCGGTGCAATATGCCGTGCTTGGCGACGCGAAGACGACCGCCGAGGCCCTGTTGGCGGAAATTGACCGGCGCGGCGCAATCGGAAAATCAGGTCGTCGCAACGATGCAATGCGCGAGCGCATTCGTTCCGGCGACAATCATCACAGCCCGTATCCGGATCAATCGAGCGACCGCTACATCGATCCGCGAACGTTAAGCAAGGCGGTGGACGATATTCTGCCGAAGGATCGGGTGGTCGCTTCCGATTCCGGACATTTCTGCGGCTGGGTCCCGCGCTACCTGCAGGTGCCCGGTCCGAAAGCATCCTGTCTCAGCCATTCATTTCAATCAGTCGGCCTTGGCCTGGCATCCGCGATCGGTCTTGCCGTCGCAAATCCCGGCAAGCTCGCTGTGCTGGGTGCGGGCGATGGCGGGTTTCTGATGTCGATCGCAGATCTTGAAACCGCAGTTCGTCTGGGGCTGCGCATGTGCATCCTCATCTATAACGACAGCTCCTATGCTGCCGAAGTGCATTTCTTCCGCCGCCAGGGTTACTCGATCGACATCGTGCAATTCCCGGAGACGGATTTCGCAACGATCGCCCGGGGATATGGTGCACGCGCAGCGACAGTCCGCACCCTTGCCGATCTGGAGCCGGTACGGGCGTGGGTCAATGAGGGCGCACCCGGCGTTTTCCTGATCGACGCCAAAATCAATCCTGACCTGGAAGCCGATTGGCACGCCGAGCATTTTCCATAAGGCTCGCTCAAATCTGCAGATAGCGTTGGCGAATGGTGGGATCGGCCGCGAGCGCAGCCGAAGTGCCGGTCCAGACCACATGCCCTTTTTCGATCACGACATGTCGGTCTGCAAAGCGCAGCAATGCTTCGAGATGTTTATCCACGATCAGAATGGCCTGACCTTCCTGCTTGAGAAGCGCCAGACATTGCCAGATTTCGGAACGGATTTTGGGAGCCAGACCTTCGGTGGCCTCGTCAAGGATCAACAGTTTCGGATTGGTCATGAGCGCCCTGCCGATCGCCAGCATTTGCTGCTCGCCGCCTGACAGCTCATTGCCCATATGACCGCGCCGTTCAGCGAGCGGGGGAAAAAAACTGTAGACGCGCTCCAGATTCCAGCGGGCCGCACCGGAGCGCGAGACAGCGGTTGCGATGAGATTTTCCTCAACTGTGAGAGTTGGAAAAACCTGGCGTCCTTCGGGGACAAGCCCGATTCCTGCCTGGGCAATTCGGAATGGGGGCAGCCCGACAAGCGACAGTCCGTCGAAAGTGGCTGTACCGCCCTCCGGCGGCAGCAATCCCATGAGCGCAAATATTGTTGTTGTTTTGCCCATGCCGTTCCGTCCGATCAAGGTGACAACCTCGCCGGTACCGACAAAAAAGCTGATGTCGAACAAGACCTGCGCCGGTCCGTAGGATGCTGCGAGCCGCTCGACCGACAACATGGCTATTCCATTTCCTCGCCAAGATATGCGGCGACAACCTTGGGGTCTGTCCGCACCGCGTGAGGCGTTCCACTGGCCAGGATGCGCCCGTAGGTCATAACCGAAATACGGTCGGCGAGCGCGAACACTGCGTTCATGTCGTGCTCCACCAGCAGCATGGAAAAGCGTCCTTTCAGCTGCCGCAGCACATCGATCAGACGCGCACTTTCTTCGTGTCCGGTGCCGGCCATCGGCTCATCGAGAAGCAGCAGCTTCGGCTGCATGGCGAGCGCAATCGCGAGCTCGAGGGCGCGCTTCTCGCCGTGCGAAAGATGCTCAGCGAGCGTGTGTTCGCGTCCAGCAAGCCCAACTTCTGCAAGCGCGGCAGTCGCTTCGTCGTTGACAGATTGCTCGCGATCCGCCCTTACAAAAAAACGATAGCTTGTTCCGATGCGTGCCTGCACGGCCAAGGCAACATTCTCCAGCGCGGAGAATCGAGGCAGCACCGAAGTAATTTGAAACGATCGCGCCAGGCCAAGCTCGGCACGTTTGTTTGCCGGCAACACGGTAATATCAGCGCCGTTGAAGCGAATGGTGCCGGCCGCGGGGGCGATCAGCCCGGAAATCTGGTTGATCAGCGTCGTCTTGCCGGCGCCGTTCGGTCCGATAACGGCGTGCAATTCTCCTGGCCCAATCTCGAGCGTTACGCCGTCCGTGACGACCAGTCCGCCGAAATTCTTGCGCAGATCCGTAACCTCAAGCACGGGGTCAACCACGGCCCAGCCTTCCACGCATGGCGCCGGCAAGACCCAGCAATCCGCCGCGCGCAAACAGAACGACGAGCACCAGCAGCGGACCGAAGATGAGTTTCCACTGCTCGGTGATGCCGCCCAATATTTCTTCGATGAGAAGATAACCCGCAGCGCCGACGATCGCACCGTGCAGGCTGCCAATCCCGCCGAACAAGACCATGATGATCAGTTCGCCCGAACGTTGCCACGACATATACGCCGGGCTGACGAATTCCGTCGCATTTGCAAGCAGGAATCCGGCAAGGCCGCCAATGGCGCCGGCGATCACGTACCCGACGCGCTGAAACCGAAAGACGTCAAAGCCCAGCGTTGCCATTCGCGTCGGGTTCTCGCGCGCGCCGCGAAAGACCCGCCCGAAGCGCGAATAGACGATGGCGCGGAACATGAGATAGGCAATGAACAGGCAGAGGAGGACGAAGTAGTAGAGCGTTCTGTCGTTCTGCAGGAACGGAAAGCCAAGCAATGTGCTCCGCAGCCTGATTGTCAGGCCGTCGTCGCCGCCGTAAGGCGCGAGCGAGCCGGCAATGAAATAGGCCATTTGCCCAAAGGCCAGCGTGATCATGATGAAGTACACGCTTTTCGTGCGCAGGCACACGGTCCCGGTGAGGTACGCGAAGATCGCGCTGGCCAGCAGCGCGGTTGGCAGCGAAACAAGCATGTCCGTGATGCCATGCGCGCCCAGAATGCCGACTGCGTAGGCGCCGATGCCGACAAAGGCGGCGTGCCCAAAAGATACAAGCCCGCCGTAGCCGCAAATGAAATCGAGTGCCATTGCGGCGATCGCGAACACCATCACGCGGGTGAAGAGCCCGAGCAGGTAACTTTCCGGCCCGAGCGTGGCGGCAGCAGGAATGAGTGCCAGGACGAGAAATATCATCGCCGGCAGAAGGCCTGATCGGTCGGGCCGCCGCGCAGGCACCGTGCTGGAAGCGGCAAGTGTCTGGGCCATCAGCGTCCCCTGGCGGGAAACAGGCCGGCGGGACGGAAATACAGAACGAGCGCCATCAGGACGTAGATGAGCATCGATGCAATCGCCGGGCCGACTGTGCGGGCAGGCGAGGGAGGCATCACCAGGCGCAGAATATCGACGGCAAACGAGCGCCCGAGCGTATCGACGAGGCCGATGAGGAGTGCCGCAAGGAATGCCCCGCGCATCGAGCCAATACCGCCAATGACCATAACGACGAAAGCCAGGATCAGCACGGTATCACCCATGCCGGGCTCGACCGACAGGATTGGTGCGATCATTGCGCCGGCGAAGGCGGCGAGCATCGTGCCGAACCCGAACACGACCATGAAGAGCCGGCGAATGTCGACCCCGAGCGCGGATACCATCCGCGCATTCGTCGCGCCCGCGCGAACCAGCATCCCCACGCGGGTGCGGCTGACAAGCACATAAAGCAGCACGGCGACGACCAGCCCCGAGGCGATAATCACCAGCCGCCATACCGGGTAGAGAAGGCCGGGCATCAGCACGATCGAACCGCTGAAGATTTCCGGGATGGGAAGCGTTAGCGGCGCGGCTCCCCAGACCGTTTTCACTGCCTGATTGAGAAAGATGATGATGCCGAAGGTTGCGATCACCTGTTCGAGATGATCCCGGTCGTAGAGATGCCGAAAGACCACGAATTCGAGCAACAAACCAAAGAGGAGAGCAGCTGCGAGCGCCAGCACCAGGGCGATGAGAAAATTTCCGGTGAGCGCGTAGAAAGCAACCGCGAGATACGCGCCAAGCATATATTGGACGCCATGCGCGAGGTTGATGAAATCCATCACCCCGAACACCAACGTAAGGCCGGCCGCGATCAGGAATAGCAGGACGCCAAACTGGAGCCCGTTCAGAACCTGGACGACGAAGAGGCCCGTGGACATTGCACCAGTCCGGCACCTTTTCTTATTTCATCGGGCAATCTTTGGCGTGCAGATCCGCGAAGTTCGTGAAAACCTTTTTGTCGATCTCGGTCTGGAACTTCCCATCGCTGCGTTTGGCAACTTTGACCAGATAGAAATCCTGGATCGGATAGTTGTTGGTGTTGAACTTGAAGCTGCCGCGCAACGATGTGAAATCCGCTTTTCGCAGAGCTGCCCGTAAAGCGTCCTTGTCGGTGACGTTTCCCTTGGTCAGCTTGAGCGCGCCGTCGATCAAAAGCACAGCGTCATAGGATTGGAAGGCGTAGGTCGCCGGGACCGCGCCGAATTCCTTCTCGTAGCCCGCGACAAACTTCTTGTTCTGCGGATTGTCCAAATTAGGCGCCCAGTTGGCGCCGCCGAAAAAACCAACCGCGGCATCCTGCTGCGCGGGCAGCGTCGACTCATCGACCGTGAACGCAGACAGGAACACGGTCTTGTCGGCAAGCCCGGCTTGGCGGAATTGCTTGACGAAATTGATGCCCATGCCACCGGGCAGGAACACATAGATCGCTCCGGGGCTGGCGGCGGCGATCTTCGCCAACTCGGCGGAATAATCGAGCTGGCCGAGCGGAACGTAGACCTCGTCCGCAATCTCGCCCTTGTAGAAGCTCTTAAACCCGGCGAGCGCATCGCGGCCTGCCTGGTAGTTCGGTGCAATCAGGAAGATTTTCTTAAGCCCCGCATCCTGTGCGTATTTTCCCGCCACGCCGAAGGCCTGGTCGTTCTGATAGGACGTGACGAAAAAGTTCGCGTTGCATTCCTTGCCGGCAAAATTGGAAGTGCCGGCGTTTGGGCTGATCAGGATCACGCCGGCGTCGGTCACCGGCTTGAAGATCGCCTGCAGAATATTTGAGAAGATCGGCCCGACCACGAAGTCGACCTTGTCGCGATCGATCAGAGCCTTTGCCTTAGACACAGCAACGTCGGGTTTGAGCTCGTCGTCCTGCACGATCACTTCCACCTCGCGGCCGCCAAGCTTGCCGCCGAGATCTTTTACCGCGAGCTGAACGCCGTTGCGCAGCTGCTGACCAAGCACGGCGGGCGGGCCGGATAATGTGGCGATAACGCCGATCTTCAGCTTTTCCTGCGCCTGAGCTTGCACGACAACGCTAAATAGCGCCGCTGCGGCAACGGTCACAAACAGCTTGCTCCTAGTCATCGCTTTGCCTCCAACCCTTCAATCGACTGACTATGCCCCCATGACGTGCCCGGCGCCACGCGGAAAGACTTTAATTCTGAAATATCGCGCCTGGGAAGCCTTGACAGCGGGAAGAGGCCTGCTGTCATGGTTGAACAAGGGCGCGCTGCATCAGCCGAAGCCTCGGCGGCGGCATTAAACCCGTGATCGGAGAAGACGAATGCAAACGCTGACCGCAGGCATCACCAAGGCCGGTACCGGCATCGAAGGCATTGTCTGGAATATTCTGGGACAGACTTACGTTCCGAAATCGTTGAGCGAAAGTTCGTTTTCCTGGCATGCGACGTTTCCCCCGGGGACATTTGTGCCGCCGCATATCCATCCAACGCAAGACGAGTTCATCTACCTTTTCGAGGGGCGTCTTGATCTGATGCTAGATGGCAAGGATGCCGCGGCGCAGCCGGGCGATCTGATCCGGATGCCGATGAATGTTCCGCACGGCATCTTCAACAAGTCCGATCAGACAGTGAAATGCTTTTTCTGGGTTTCGCCAAGCCGCAGGCTCTACGACCTGTTCTCGGCGATCCATTCGATGAAAGAACAGAAGCCGGAAGAGGTAGTCGCATTGTCGGCGCGTCACGAGGTCAACTTCCTGCCACCACCTGCGTGAAGCCAGCGCGTTTTTTCGCACACAACGGTTTGGCAATTACGCCGTCTTTGCCGGACGGTTGACCTGTTCGCGCGAAAAGCCCGCGGTCGAAGCGTAGCCGCGCACAATCGCCTTGCGCTGCTCGTAAGGCAAAACATCGTCGATGTTGCTGAATCCGTCCGGAGCAAGCTCTTCGACGACGTCAATGACCCCTTCCGGCCCGCCTTTGCGATTCATCTGCACGATCTGAGCGGTCATCGGCAGTCGTTCCTGCTCATAGGCCCAGAGCGCATGTGCGGGATGCTCGGCGGACAGGAGTTTGTCGGCAAGGCACCGTGCATCGAGGATTGCTTGCGAGGCGCCATTCGAGCCAACCGGGTACATCGGATGCGCAGCGTCGCCGAGCAAGGTGACGCGGCCATGCGACCAGCGCGGAAGCGGATCGCGATCGCACATGGGATATTCCCAGAACTCCGGCGTCGCTTCGATCAACGCCTTTCCGTCGACAAACGGGATATTGAAGCGTTGCACGTGCGGCATCAGATCCTCGAATTTGCCTGTGCGTGACCAGTCCTCCTTGCGGGGTGGCGCGCCACCGTCTCCAATCTTGACCAACACGGCCCAGTTGGTCAGCAGGCGATCCTCGCGCGCGCCGTTGCCGATCGGATAGATGACGAGTTTTCCCGCCATGCCACCGGCGATCACCATCGAGCGCCCGGTCAGGAATTTTGGCCAGTCGATCGCGCCACGCCACAGCATCGATCCGTTCCAGCGTGCCGGACCTTCGTTTGGATAGAGCGTTTCGCGAACAATGGAATGAATGCCGTCGGCGCCGATCAAAACGTCGCCACGTACCGTCGAGCGGTGTGTGCCGTCACGACCGAAGAAATAAGCGGTAACGCCGCCGTCGTCCTGCGTGAATGAACCCAGACGATGCCCGGTGCGAATTTTTGCTTCTCCGATGCGGTCACGCACTGCGTCATGGATCACGGCCTGCAGCCGTCCGCGATGGATTGAGAACTGGGGATACTCAAACCCGGCATCGGTGCCGCGCGGCTCGCGCCAGATCTCCTGGCCATCGCGATTCATGTAGAACAATTCGTGGGTGCGGATGCCGACGGCGTCCAGTCCCGGGAGCAACCCGACTTGGGCGAGTTCCTTGAT
>DAISKM010000035.1:0-4261 GCA_036820945.1 Pseudolabrys sp. | reverse complement strand
CTTGATGGCGTGGGGCAGGGTGTTGATGCCGACGCCAAGCTCGCGAATGGCATCCGCCTGCTCGAAAACCTCGCAATCGATGCCGCGGGCATGAAGCATGAGCGCGGCGGTGAGCCCGCCGATGCCGCCGCCAACGATGATCGCCTTCATGCTGTCGGACCCGAACGCCTCATTGTGCCAATGGCTTAAGTCTTTGCACCAGCAGGCTTCCTGCGCAACCGCCAAAAGCTTTAAATCTAAATATTTTATGTTTGTAATATCTGACGACTTGAGTCATGCTTGTGCCGACACCCAATAAAGGAGCCGGCGCATGCGTGCGGCAGTTCTAGGGGGCGGCCCGGGCGGCCTGAATTTTGCGATCACGCTGAAGTTGCGCGATCCATCGCACGACGTTGTCGTAATCGAGCGCAACAGACCGAACGACACATTTGGCTGGGGTGTCGTGCTCTCCGACGAAACGCTTGGCAATCTTCACACCAATGATCCGGTTTCGTCGAAGGCGATCCGCGACGCTTTTGTTTACTGGGACGACATCGCCGTTCACTACCGCGGCACCGTGATGCGCTCGGGAGGGCACGGATTCAGCGGCATTGGACGCAAGCGGCTGCTCAATATCTTGCAAGACCGTGCGCAATCATTGGGAGTGAAAATCGAATTTGAAACTGAGGCTGCTCCCCCTGACAGCTATGGAGATTTTGACATCGTCGTAGGCGCTGACGGCGTCAATTCACGCGTGCGCGCGGCCTATGCCGACGCATTCAAACCCGACATCGATGTGCGTGCCTGCAAATACATTTGGCTTGGGACACACCAGAAATTTGATGACGCTTTCACTTTCATATTCGAGCAAACCGAGCATGGCTGGATCTGGGTGCACGCTTATCAGTTCGATGCGGATACAGCGACCTTTATCGTCGAATGCTCCGAACAGACATGGTACCGGCTCGGCTTCGATCGTATGGGCATCGACGAGACGATTGCGCTCTGCGAGAAAATTTTTGCCCGATATCTTGGCGGCCATAAATTAATGTCGAATGCCCGCCACCTGCGCGGATCGGCGTGGCTTAACTTCAATCGCGTGCTGTGCGAACGCTGGAGCCATGAGAACGTGGTGCTGCTCGGCGATGCCGCAGCGACTGCGCATTTCTCGGTCGGTTCGGGTTCCAAGCTGGCGATGGAAAGCGCCATCGCGCTGGCAAACTATCTCGACAGTGAGTCAGACATCTCATCGGCATTTCGCCGCTACGAGGACGAGCGACGGCTCGAGGTGTTGCGACTTCAGAATTCCGCACGCAACTCGACCGAATGGTTCGAGGACGTCGAGCGCTACTTCGACCTTGATCCGGTGCAATTCAATTATTCGCTGCTGACACGGTCGCAGCGTATCAGTCATGAGAATCTCCGGCAGCGCGATCCCCAGTGGCTCTCCGGCGCGGAAAAATGGTTCGAGCAGAAAGCGACCGGGCGGTCGCCGAATGCCGCGCGGCCCCCGATGTTCGTGCCGTTTCGCGTGCGCGGGGTCGAGCTTGCCAACCGGGTTTGCGTTTCGCCGATGGCGCAATATCGCGCCGTGAACGGCACGCCGAACGAATGGCATTTCGTGCACTATGCCGAGCGCGCGAAGGGCGGCGCCGGGCTTGTCTTTACCGAAATGACCTGCGTGTCGCCTGAAGGACGCATTTCACCCGGCTGTACGGGGCTCTATTGGCCCGAGCATGAGACCGCCTGGAAGCGCATCGTCGATTTTGTCCACGTCGAAACGAATGCGAAGATTGCCATCCAGCTCGGGCACTCGGGCGCGAAGGGGTCGACCCAGCTGGGCTGGGAAGAAAGCGATGCACCGCTGACGGCGGGAAACTGGCCTGTGCTGGCGCCGTCGGCCGTCCCCTGGAGCCCGCAAAACCAGACGCCGCGTGAAATGTCTCGCGTCGACATGGACAGGATTCGCGACGAGTTCGTGCGCTCGGCAGAAATGGCTGCGCGCATCGGTTTCGACTGGCTCGAACTGCACTATGCGCACGGCTACCTGATGTCCTCTTTCATCACTCCTCTTACGAACCGGCGGAGGGATGAATATGGAGGGTCGCTTGAGAACCGCATGCGCTTTCCGCTCGAAGTGTTCCGCGCGGTGCGCAAGATATGGCCGGATGAAAAGCCTATTTCGGTGCGAATTTCCGCACACGACTGGGTTGGCCCGGACGGCATACGGCCGCAGGATGCGGTCGAGATTGCGCGAATCCTGACGGAGGCTGGTGTCGATCTCATCGACGTGTCGGCCGGGCAAACCTCGACGCGCGCTCGCCCGGTCTACGGCCGGATGTTCCAGACTCCGTTCTCCGACCGCATCCGCAACGAAGCTGGCGTCGCCACGCTCGCGGTTGGCAACATCTACGAGCCCGATCATGTGAACTCGATCCTGATGGCCGGCCGTGCCGATCTCGTGTGCCTTGCGCGCCCGCATCTTTCCGACCCGTACTGGACGCTGCATGCAGCGGCTGAACTTCGCTACGACGGCGTGAATTGGCCGAAACCCTATTTGGCGGGCCGCGATCAGCTTTATCGCCTCAGGTCGCGCAGTGAAGCGTTGACAGGAAAAGTCTGATGGGGGCGCTCGACAATCGCCACGCTTTGATCACGGGGGGAGGCACCGGAATTGGCGCGGCCATTGCGCGCGCGCTGGCGAAGGAAGGTGCTGCAGTTTCTTTGGCTGGCCGGCGTAAAGCTCCGCTGGACGACGTCGCTGCCAAACTTCCGAAAGCGACGGCAATTGTCGCCGATGTGACGAAGGAGTCCGACTGTGCGGCCATGGCCGAGACGGCGCGAGCGGCAAATGGACCGATCGATATCGTCATTGCCAATGCGGGGGCTGCGGCCAGCGCGCCAGTGGCAAAGCTGGACCTTGCTCACTGGCACAACATGATCGATGTCAATCTGACAGGTGCCTTCCTCACGGTGAAGGCGGCCCTTGCCGATGTCACGCGCAAGTCCGAAGGCCCGCGGCGGATCATCTTCATCGCTTCGACCGCCGGGCTGAAAGGCTATCCCTATGTGGCTGCCTATTGCGCAGCCAAACACGGGGTCGTTGGCCTCGCGCGAGCCCTCAGCCTCGAACTCGAGCCAACCGGCGTGACCGTCAACGCTGTGTGCCCCGGCTATACCGACACGCCGCTCCTCGACACTGCAGCGGGAAAAATTTCCGGCAAGAGCGGCCGTTCTTCGGAGGAGGCCCGCGCCATGCTGGCGAAAGACAACCCGTCCGGGCGGCTCATCAAGCCCGAGGAGGTGGCGCAGGCGGTGATCAGGCTGTGCTCGCCATCGGCGGCGTCGGTGAACGGACAGGCGATCGAAGTGACTGGAGGCCGACAATGAGTGTTGCCAACAAGCCCCGCGAGCGCACGGCCGCCGCGCGTCCTCCCAGCAAGCAGCGGCTGCGACTGTGGCTCAGGTTGCTGCGCTCCTCGCGCGCAATCGAAGCTCGGCTGCGCGAACGGCTGCGCACCAAATTCGCGATCACGCTTCCCCAGTTCGATGTCATGGCCACGCTCGCCCGCTACGAGAACGGCATCACCATGACAGAGCTGTCGCGACATTTGATGGTGTCAAACGGCAACGTCACAGGGATCATCGACAGGCTGGCTGCCGAGAAGCTGGTATTGCGGCAGGCGCCAGCGACGGACCGCCGGTCCTATATCGTTCGTCTCACGCCGAAAGGCGTCGCGCAGTTTTCGGCGATCGCGAAGGCCCATGAAGACTGGGTCGACGAGCTCCTGGTGGACATCGACGCAGCGGAAGCCGAATCGATCATTCAACAGCTCGACGGGCTTGTGAAAAGCGTCCGCAGCGGGGAGGCCCGGACATGAATATGAAAGATTTCAAGCCAGTTCATTTCAACTGGCGCGCCGAAGGCGACGTGGCGCTGATTTCGCTCAAGGGCAGCGAACGCAAGAACCCGATAACATTCGATTCCTACGCCGAATTGCGCGACACGTTCCGGAAGCTGGCAGCCGCCGATGACATCAAGGCGGTCGTCTTCGGTTCGAACGAGGGAAATTTCTGCTCGGGCGGCGATGTGCGAGACATCATCGGACCGCTGCTCGACCGTGATATGAAGGGGCTGCTCGAGTTCACGCGCATGACGGGCGATCTCGTGAAGGCCATGCGTGCTTGTCCGCAGCCGGTCGTCGCAGCGGTTGACGGCGTCTGTGTGGGCGCCGGCGCGATGATCGGCTACCTCTCGAACCGCCTCAAGGGCCCGTACTTC
>DAISKM010000034.1:0-14165 GCA_036820945.1 Pseudolabrys sp. | reverse complement strand
GTCCCGAGCCCATTGCCTGACCCGTCAAAAGCCATGTCGATCGCTTTGGCGAATTCTCCATTCCCGTCGGCGAGAAAATCGATCTTGCCGTCGGCGCCGGTCGATTTCTTCCAGGCTTCCATGACAAACACGTCATTGACGCCGGTCACCGCGATCGTGTGCACACCCTTGGCCTTGATGGCGTCGACGTTGTTCAGAAAACTTGGAATGTGCAGGTTATTGCAGGTCGGCGTGAAGGCGCCGGGCACCGCGAACAGCGCCACCTTTCGGCCTTTGAAAACCTCGTCAGTGGTCTTCCAGACGGGGCCTTCGGTGCTCATGACGCGGAATTTGGCATCAGGCAATCGCTCGCCGACCTTGATAGGCATGGGTGTCCTCTCGCGTTGCGGAAATTCAGGTTTCTTGGCCCGGTAATTACGCCGTCGGCGCTGATTAGTCGAGACGACTCTTGACCTCGAATGCCCGTTCACCGGCGACGATGGTGAAGGTCAAATCTATCTGGCCCGTGGGATCGGTCCCCGGTGGTGAGCCGTCCAATTCAAAGCTGAACTGGGCCCGTCCGGCTGGCGCCGGTTTGACAGGTTTTGGAATGGGCAAGGCCCATCGAGATGTTGGCCCCTCGACAAACAGGTCCACCGTTTGGCCGGCGGGCGCCGCAAGATCAACGGTAACGTGCGGCTTTGTCCCCGTATTGACGCGGCGCATATTAAGCCCGGCCTGCGCGGCACTGACTTGCCTGGGCACGCGGCCTTCGGCCGCGCTTAATTCTGCATTGTGCGCGCTGTTGCCGGAGCCAAGCGTCAGCTCGGCGCGCCCCTCCACCGGAACGCAGACTTTCTCGCAGACCGCATAGTCGACCTTCAACCGCAGCTTAACCGGCTTGCCGGGCTGCTGGGGCGATACCACGAGCGGAAAGATGACACTCTCTTTGTAACCAAGGGTTTGGCCAGTCTCGTCTTTAAACAGGCGCGGGGCGGGGTAGAGCACTGTTGCGGATTTCAGATTTTCCGAGTTCGAAAAATCGAATTGTGGCGGCACGCCGGAATCGCCGGGATAGCGCCAGTAGGTCTTCCATCCCGGCTTCATCTTGATCTCGATCCCCGCGCGCAGCGGCGCATCGGTATTCTTGTTGGTGCCGGCAATAATCCTGACCGCGGAACGGATGTCCTCGCTCCATGGCGATTCGTCGGCGGCATGCCCCGACGTTGCCGGAAAGGCGGCGATTCCCAAGGCGATCAGTGCCGTATGCAAGGTTGTGTGAATATCGGCCATTGCCGAGGCTCTAATCGGTAACCGCATGCTGCGCCACTGAATTCATCGTGAGCAAGCGTTGAACACGATCCCGGCGGCTAGCCGCCACAATTATCTGGTCCCATATGACTGTGAAGGGTTGAACTTTCGGCCGCAACGTTCGTTTGCAAAGGCGGGTCGTTCAGGTAACCTTTTGCCATGAAGATTTCTCGCAAGACGGTGCAGCAGGGCCACGGGCGAGGGTATCTCGACGGGCAAATGCTGATCGCCATGCCCGCGATGAACGACGAGCGGTTCGCGCGGGCCTTGATCTACGTCTGCGCCCATTCCACCGAAGGTGCCATGGGCATCATCGTCAATCATCCGGCGGCCAATATTAAATTTCCCGACCTGCTGGTACAGCTTGAGGTCATCCCGGCCGCCGAGCGGATCCAGTTGCCGAACCGCGCCGGCGACGTGAAGGTTCTCAAGGGCGGCCCGGTCGAGACCGGGCGCGGCTTTGTGCTGCACTCGTCCGATTTCTTTATCGAGAATTCCACATTGCCCATCGACGAGGGCGTCTGCCTTACGGCTACGCTCGACATTCTCAAGGCGATCGCGCGAGGGAACGGACCGGCGAGCGCCATCCTTGCGCTTGGGTATGCTGGATGGGCGCCCGGACAACTCGAGCACGAGATCCAGCAAAATGGCTGGCTTCACTGCGCGGCCGATGCGGAATTGATTTTCGGTCAGGATACAGACACCAAATATGAAAAGGCCTTGCGCAAGATCGGAATTGATCTGGGCATGCTGTCGAGCGAGGCCGGCCACGCGTGAAGTTCGCAGCGCGGATTGTCATGGCCGGGCTTGTCCCGGCCATTTCACATTGAAGGCTGTTACTCAGAAGCAATCTTGAGAGCGCGCAGTCGTGTCGGCTTGTCGATCAACAGATCGCGGGCACCTTCCGCGCTCATCGGCTCGCCAAAAGCGAAGCCCTGTGCGTATTCGCAACCAAGCTGGTAGAGCTCGACGGCATCGGAATCCGTCTCAGCGCCTTCAGCTACGACTTCCATGCCGAGATCATGCGCGAGCGCGATGATCGAGCGCAGGATCACAGGTCGCGTTCCGCGTGGCGTGGTCCGCACGAAAGACTGATCGATCTTGATCGTGTCGAAGGGGAAGCGCTGCAGGTAAGCAAGCGAGGAATGGCCAGTGCCGAAGTCGTCGAGCGAAAGGCCTGCGCCGAGCTCCTTGATTCGGGTCAGAATCTGCGCTGCGTGCTCCGGATTTTCCATCACCAGGGATTCGGTAATCTCGAGCTTGAGCGTGCCCCTGGCGAGCGCGGCGCGTCCCAATACGCCGCGCAAATCCTGGATCAAGTCGTGCCTCAGCAATTGCCGCGAGGACACGTTGACACTGGCAAACACCGGCTCGCGCGCACGCGTTGCTGCCTGCCACTGGGCCAGGTGTCGCGCGGTATGGTCGAGAACGAAAAGACCCAGATCGACGATTAGCCCGATTTCTTCGGCAATTGAAATGAATTCCGCCGGCGATAGCCGCCCCAGCTTGGGATGATCCCAGCGTGCCAGCGCCTCGAAGCCCGCAATTGCGCGGTCTTCTAGCCGGACGATCGGCTGATAGAGCACCTTGATTTCCTCGCGCTCAATGGCGCGACGCAATTCCGATTCCATTGCCAGGCGATCGGTCTTGCGTGAACGCATCGCCGGCTTGAAGATTTCAATGCGATCCCCGCCGATGCGCTTTGCGTAATACATTGCTAGTTCGGCGTCCTTGAGTGCCTCTTCGGTGTTGTTCGCCTGGTTTTCGGCAAGAGCCAACCCAATGGAAGCCGTGAGGAAAATCTCGCGATCATTGAACGCAATTGGCGCGCGTAGGGTCCGCCGGATCGTTTCGGCGAACGCCACGATGCGCGCTGGCTCACGTTCCGACAGGATGATCATCGCGAACTGGTCGCCGGTCAGCCGCGACAGCGTGTCCTGCGGCTTCAGCAGCCGTGAAAGACGCCGCGCGATCGTGAGCAGGATCGAATCGCCGACCGCGATGCCGACCGAGTCGTTGACTTGCTTGAACCGGTCCAGATCGATCACCACGATCGACGGACGGATTTGCGGATCGGCGCGCGCAAAGCCGAGCGCCGCTTCAAGCCGATCTGTGAACAGCTCGCGGTTGGGCAGGCCGGTGAGGTTGTCGTGAACGGCGTCAAAAAGTAGCCGGTCCTCGGCGTTCTTGAAGTCCGTCACGTCTGTGAGGGTACCGACGAGCCTCACGACTTCTCCGTCTGAACCCACGACCGGACGCGCCTTGAGGGCGAACCAGAGAAAATTTCCGTCGGCAGTGCGCAGCCTGAAGTCCTGCGTGAGCCGGCCGCGGCGCTGTTCGACCACGCCATCAAGCGCAGCCCGGAAGCGATCCCGGTCCAGCGGATGCAAGACTTCGAGCCAGATCGCAGCCGGCCCTTCGAGCGAGCCGCGCTTCAGGCCTAGAATGTGCTCCGTCTCCGGGCTGGTAAACACCTTGTCTGCGGATACGTCCCAGTCCCAGATCAGGTCACCGGCGCCGGTAAGCGCAAGCGCGCGGCGTTCCACGTCTGAAACGATGCCATGCGTGATACCACCCGCAAATGCATGCTGCATCACCGTAAATCCGATCAGCATCACGATCAGCACGAGGCCGCCAAGCAGCGCCGGGCCGATGATGTCGTTCGTCACCAGCCCAGTAACGGCGAGGCCGGCGGCTGACGTCCATGCCACCAACAAAAGCCAGGTCGGTATCAGCAGCACGGCGCGGTCGAAGCCATGCGTGGAAAGATAGATAACAAGGGCAAAGCCAAACAAAGCGATGCCCGCAAGCGATATTCGGGAAATGCCGGCGGCGACTGCAGGGTCGAATACGGCTACGGCAACAAGAGCCGCAAGGGCTGCAAGCCAGGCGATGGTGATGTGGGCGTAACGCACATGCCATCGCGACAAGTTCAAGTAGGCGAACAGAAAAACCAACAGCGTGGCCGAAAGGATTGCCTCGCCGCAGGCGCGCCAAACGCGCTCGGCGCCGGCCGACATGTCGAACACTTTGCCCCAGAAGCCGAAATCAATGCCGATGTAGACCAATACTGCCCAGCCAAGCGCCGCGGCGGCCGGGAACATGATCGAGCCCTTGACCACGAACAGAATGGTCAGAAAAAGCGCGAGCAGGCCTGCAATGCCGATGACGATGCCATAGTAAAGGGTGAAGGAGTTGACCTTGTCCTTGTAGGCATCCGGTTCCCAAAGATAGATCTGCGGCAGCTTGTCGGCTCGCAATTCCGCAACAAAGGTAATCACGGTGCCCGGATCGAGCGTGATGCGGAAAATGTCCGCGGTCGAACTTTCCTGGCGCACAGGGCGATCGCCAGTCGAGGGGGTAATTGCTGCGATACGTGAAAGACCGAGGTCGGGCCAGAACAGGCCGGATCCGACCATGCGGTAATGCGGGATGACAATCAGGCGATCAATTTGCTCGTCGCTGTTATTGGTGAGCGCAAACACCGCCCAATTGTTGTTGCCTTCGCGGGCGCGCACCTCGATCCGTCGGACGATGCCGTCGGGTCCCGGTGCGGTTGACACCTGGATGCGATCGCCATCGGTCCTTTGCACTTCTGTCGCAGCGGTCAGATCGATTGCGGCGGCATCGAGCCGCACGTTTATCGCTTCCACCGCGCGCGCAATCTGAGACGCCAGCAGCCAAGTGGCGACGGCAAACGCCACAGCTGTCAGGCGGCGCATCATGACCAAAATAAAACCCCCGCCCGCGGCATTGCCTTGCAGCCTAGGGCTCTGGCCTTGCCGACGGTTCGAATCCTCAAACAATTGCACCCTGTTCAGTTTAAGTCCGACATTGCGCCGATTTCGCGGCTTTTCCAGAAATGGGCGTCCGATCAACTTGTTAGCACGATTTTGCCGATATGGGCGCTGGTTTCCATCAACTCGTGCGCGGCGGCCGCGGCGTCAAGCGGGAATGTCTTGTAGATGACCGGTTTCACCTTCCCGGAAACCATAAGGGGCAGGACATTCTCCTCGACCGCCCGCGCAATTGCAGCTTTATCGGCAACCGAGCGCGAGCGGAGGGTTGAGCCGGTGTGGTGCAACCGCTTTAGCATGATGCGTCGAAAATCGACGTTGGCCTTTGGGCTGCCCTGAAATGCGATCTGGACGATGCGCCCCTCTACTGCCGCGGCTTCATAATTGCGCGCGATATAATCTCCACCCACCATGTCGACTATGACCTCTGCGCCCTTGTCGCCGGTGGCGGCCTTAGTAGCCGCGACGAAATCTTCTTTCCTGTAGTTAATGGCGACGTCGGCGCCGAGTTTGCGGCATGCCGCGCACTTTTCTTCCGACCCCGCGGTCGTGATCACGCGTGCGCCGAAGGATTTCGCAAGCTGGATGGCGCTGGTGCCAATGCCGGACGAGCCGCCATGGATGAGCAATGTCTCGCCGCTCTTCAGACCACCGCGCTCGAACGCATTGTGCCAGACTGTGAAAAAAGTTTCCGGGACTGCCGCCGCTTCAATCATCGACAGACCGGACACCGGCAAAGCGTGCCCTTCGTGAGCAACGCAATATTCGGCGTATCCGCCGCCGACCACAAGCGCCATCACCCGATCGCCGATCTTCCAGCGCCTGACACTCGGGCCAAGTGCGAGCACCTCTCCGGCAATCTCGAGTCCGGGAATATCCGGCGCACCGGGCGGCGGCGGATAAAGACCCATGCGCTGCATCACATCGGGACGGTTCACGCCGGCCGCTGCAACTTTCACCAGGATCTCGCCGTTTCCAGGAACCGGCACCGGGCGCTCCTGGCGCTCAAGCATGTCCGGGCCGCCGGCGGCCTTGATACCGATCGCAGTCATGGTGCTTGGAAGTGCCGCCATCGTTGTCCTCTTTTTGCGCAATTTGGTCGTCTTGTTTAGGCGGGCCATGGCGATGTGACAACCATCGCCGCTGTGGCTAGATTTTCCGCTGCAGGAGGCCATCCATGCCAGCCGTGGACGACGACGATAAGCCGAAGAAAAAAGTAACGCACGAAATTGGACAAGATCTGACTTTGCTGTCGGTCGAGGAACTTAGTGCGCGCGTACAATTGCTGCATGACGAGATTAAACGTATTGAGGCCGACATGTCGCAAAAGCGCGCGTCGCGCGCGGCCGCCGATCAATTTTTCAAACGCTGACGCAAGACGCGCGAGTGTTTTTCGGGCGGAGGTATCAACGTGCCGAAGCGCGCAAAAAATATTTGCATTGCGCCCATGTTTTTAAGGTGTCGTTAAGCTTTCTCGACCATTACTGGCGTTGTCCATCTTCATGTGGACATTGAGTGGCTCCTGTCCACTCTGTTTGACGCCTCCCTGTTATCACCTTGAGCCGCCGGCGACGGCGGCTCTTTTTTTGTCTCAATATGGGTCACATGCGCGGCAACTATATTGCCATGTTAACCATAGCATCGACTGGACAGAGGTCGTGTAAGCGCGTCATGCTTACCCAATCGTATACGGGGCGTGTATCTGCCTCCGGGTGAGTAAGGGCGTGCGTTATGTCCGAGAAGCCTTTGAGCGAAATGCAACCGGTGTCGTTTGGTGAGCGGCTCGCGAGCTCCCAGGTTTTTGCCGACTTGTTTCGTGACGGCATGGCGCTGGTCGAGGAAACGGCGACTTATCTTGACGGTCCCGGCCGGCAGCAATCCAAGAAACTCGAACGTGCTGCCGCTCTGGCCTACGCCACCGAAAGCATGCGACTGACAACGAGGCTTATGCAGCTCGCTTCCTGGCTGCTGCTTCATCGCGCCGTGAAAGAAGGCGAGATGTCATTGGCGCAGGCCAGCAAGGAAAAGACAAAGGTCAAGCTTGCGTCCACGGACGGCCACGATCCCGCCAACGTTGAACTGCTGCCGCCGACGCTGCGCGGGCTCATCGAGCGTTCGCAGAAGCTCTATGCGAAGGTGCGGCGTCTCGACGCGACGATGTACAATCAGAACAGTCCCGAGCGTCCTGCCCCAGCCAATCCGGTTGAGCGCCAGCTTGGCTTGTTAAAGGCTGCATTCGGAGCCGACAGCGTCTAGTAGACCAATCGGCAAGCTAAAACCCCCGCACGACACGGGGGTTTTTAAATTTCCGAAACTCTCGTTTATTTCTTCTCGTCGCCTTTGAGGAAACCGGAGAACTTTTTCTGGAAGCGCGATACCCGGCCACCGCGGTCTACGATTTGCTGCTGACCGCCGGTCCACGCCGGATGTGACCTCGGATCAATATCGAGATGCAGGACGTCACCTTCCTTACCCCAGGTGGAGCGCGTGGTGAATTCGCTGCCGTCGGTCATCACCACCTTGATGGTGTGATAGGCCGGATGGATATCCTGTTTCATCGTTGTTTCCGTGGGCGCGTTTGTCGCGCCGATAGAGGGCTGAATTTGGCCGCTCCTATACAGCAGCAGATTGCAGGCGGCAAGCCACGGCAATTGACCGCCATCGGGACTGCAAGGCATTAAGGACAAGGGGGCGGTGGCAGAGGGCTTGCATGAGTGTTTCCACCGACGGGAGGGGGCTGGATGTTGCGAGCGCGCCTGCGCCAGGCGAGCCGCGCACGCTGAGGCTGAAGCCGTTAGGTCACCTTATTCCTTATATCGCCCGCTATCGCGGCCGCGCGTTCGCAGCGCTGGCGGCGCTGACGGTCGCCGCGCTCACAACGCTCGCTGTGCCGGTCGCCGTGCGCCGGATGATCGATTTTGGCTTTTCCGACAAGGCCCTGCAGTTGATCGACAGCTACTTCGCAGTGATGATCCTTGTTGTCGCCGTGCTCGCGGTCTCAAGCGCGCTGCGTTACTACCTGGTAACCACGTTGGGCGAGCGCATCGTAGCCGACTTGCGCTCAGACGTATTCGCCCATCTCACCCGCCTGTCATCCGCCTTTTTCGATACGGCCCGAACCGGAGAAATTGTATCGCGGCTCACCGCCGACACGACGCAGATCAAATCCGCCGTCGGTGCCTCGGTCTCGATTGCATTGCGCAATCTCCTGCTGTTCCTGGGCGGGGCCGCCATGATGGTCGTCACAAGCCCCCGACTATCGCTATTCGTACTGGGTGCAATTCCAGTGATCGTGCTTCCGCTGGTCGCTTTCGGACGCGCGGTTCGCAGACGCAGTCGCGCAGCTCAGGACACGCTTGCCGATGCGTCTGGCTACGCCGATGAAATGATCGGGGCGGTTCGCACGCTGCAGGCTTACACCAATGAAAAACTCGCGCAGTCGCGTTTCTCCTCTGCCGTGGAGAACGCTTACGTGGCGGCGCGCGATGCCACCAAGGCACGCGGCGTGCTGACGGCCATCGTGATCTTTCTGGTATTTGCCAGCATCGTGGTCGTTCTGTGGGTCGGCGCGCAAGACGTACTTGCCGGTGACATCACGCCGGGGCGGCTCGGGCAGTTTGTTCTCTATGCTGTGTTCGCGGCGGGCAGTCTCAGCGAGCTCAGCCAGGTCTGGGGAGAAATCGCTCAGGCATCCGGAGCGGCAGAACGTCTGTTCGAAATCCTTGATGCGGAGCCGCAGATCAAGTCGCCGCCGCGGCCGGTCGCGTTGCCAAAGCCTGCTGCCGGCGAGATCGCATTCCGCGATGTGAACTTTGCGTATCCGGGCCGGCCCAACTTGCAGGTTCTCGATCAGGTTTCATTTCGGGTGGCGCCCGGAGAGAAGCTCGCACTTGTGGGTCCGTCAGGCTCGGGCAAGAGCACAATATTTCACTTGATCCAACGGTTCTATGATCCGTCGTCTGGGGCCATCAGTTTCGACGGCATTCGACTCACCGAAGTCGATCCGGCGGCGCTGCGCGAGCAAGTCGCGCTGGTGCCGCAGGACGCCGTCGTGTTTGGCGCCAGCGTGCGGGAAAACATCCAATTTGGCCGACCTGACGCGACGAACCAGGAGATTGAAAAGGCTGCGGAGGCGGCGCACGCCGCCGAGTTCATTCGACGATTGCCGAGGGGCTATGACGCGCCGGTGGGGGAACGAGGGGTGACGCTATCGGGCGGTCAGCGTCAGCGCATCGCGATTGCGCGCGCCATTTTGCGGAACGCTTCGCTGTTATTGCTCGACGAGGCGACATCGTCACTGGATGCCGAAAGCGAAACCCTGGTGCAGCAGGCGCTCAAGCGGCTGATGCTCGATCGCACGAGCATCGTGATCGCGCATCGCCTTGCCACGGTGCAGAATTGCGATCGCATCCTGGTGCTCGATCACGGCCGCATCGTCGAGCAGGGCAATCACGCTTCCCTAGCGTCCGCCGGCGGGCTCTACGCCAGACTGGCGAAGTTGCAATTCGAAATGGCCTAGGACCGCCAGGACATCCGATTGACGGCTATTCCGGACACAGGGTTTTTGTCTTCGCCGGCGTACATAAAGCCGTGTTTCTCGTAGAACCGAATGGCGCGGAAGTTATCCTTGTTGACCAGAAGATCGAGGCCTTGCGGAGAAAGGCGCTTGGCTTCATCCAGCAACGCAGTTGCGATTTCCGAGCCCCAATATTCAGGCGCGACGACGATCTGATCGAGATACATCATCTTCGGATCGACGGTGACGAAGCCGATCAGATCGTCGCCACGTTCGGCAAGAACGATTTGCGCTGCCGGGACAAGCTCGTTGCGCCAACGCTCGCGCCACCACGCCAGGCGCGCGTTAAAATCAAGATGCGGGTAGTGCTTCGACCAGGTGCGCCGCCACAATTCAATTGCCGCGTTTTCATCGGCCGCGGTGTAACGGCGGAGCGTGTAACGTTTTTCGCTCACCGTTCGGTCAGCTTAAACTCGATGCGACGATTGCGCCTGTAAGAATCCTCGGTCCTGCCGAGATCGATCGGCTGAAATTCGCCGAAACCGGCGGCAACAAGGTGCTGTGGAGATACACCCCTAGCGATGAGATATTGCACAACCGCGATGGCGCGTGCGGCCGACAAATCCCAATTCGATCTGAACAGCGCTGTAATCGGCCTCACGTCGGTATGGCCGTCGACGCGCAAAACCCAGGCAAGGTCGGAAGGTATTTTCTTTTCCAGCTCGACCAATGCGACGGCGACCTTATCAAGTTCAGCGAGGCCCTCGGGCTTGAGATCGGCCCGGCCGGTGTCGAAGAATACCTCGGTTTGCAGGACAAAACGATCCCCGACCACGCGGACATCCGAACGGTCACCCAGAATTTCCCGAAGCTTGCCGAAGAAATCCGAGCGATACCGCTTCAATTCATTAACCCGCTCGGCCAAGGCCAGATTGAGCCGTTGGCCAAGCTCGGTGATGCGGGTTTGAGAGTCCTTGTCCTTCTTCTCGGAGGCGTCCAATGTCTGCTCGAGGGCGGCGAGCTGGCGGCGCAACGCGGCAATCTGCTGATTGAGCACCTCGACCTGGGCCAGCGCCCGCGCCGAGAGTTTTTTCTCGCCTTCGAGTTGACCCGCCAGCTCTGAAACCCTGCCTTGAGCAGTCGCGGCTCCTGCGCCGGCGCTGTCGGCGGCACTCTTCAAGCGATCCCGCTCGCTCTCGGCGACGGCGAGCGTCGCTCGCAACTGCGCGAGTTGATCTTCGAGGCCGGCCTTGCCAGATTTTTCAAGACCCAGCAGCTCGGTCAGCTGTGCGATCTGGGCGTTCAAGCGATTGAGTGCAGTGTCCTTTCCGGCAACTTCCTGCTGCAAATAGAACTGCACCACCACGAATACGGTAAGCAGGAAAATGATACCGAGTATCAGCGTCGACAAAGCGTCGACGAAGCCCGGCCAGTAGTTCATGCCGCTCTCACTGCGGCGGGTTCGCGCCAGCGCCATCGATTCAGCCCAACTTTGCGTGCTCGCGCACCAGAACCTCCAGCAGCTTCTTGATCTCGCGCTGCTGGGCCGCTTGCGAGTCAACCCAATCGCGGATCATCTGCTGTTCGGTGCGCATATGATGTACCAAGCCCTGAATGGCCTCGGCGAGATTCGCCATGGCGGCTGAGGCGGACTTGCCTGCCTCAAACTGGTCGACTGCACCACGCAACCGTTCAATTGCGGAACGCACCTCGCCGCCGACGCCGGCGCCGAGCGCGGGCTCCGCGGCCTGATCGTAGACGGTCGTGGATAGCCAGTCTTCAAGTTCTGTATAGAAGCGGTTCTGCGCCTGGCTCGATTGCAGATCGAGGAAGCCGAGCACTAGCGAGCCGGCGAGGCCAAAAAGCGATGACGAGAACGAAATGCCCATGCCGGAGAGCGGGGCCGCAAGGCCGTCGCGCAGCGAATCGAACATGGATCCGCTATCACCGTTGGCCTTAAGCCCCTGAATGACTGAGCCGACCGAGGTGACCGTCTCGATCAAGCCCCAGAACGTACCAAGCAGGCCAAGGAAGACCAGAAGACCGGTCATATACCGGGATATGTCGCGGGCTTCATCGAGCCGGGTTGCGATTGAATCGAGGATGCCGCGCATCAGCTGCGATGACATCGCCATGCGCCCGACGCGGCTTCCGAGAATTGCAGCCATTGGCGCGAGAAGAACAGGCGCTCTTTCGACCGCAAGCCCGGGGTCGGCAAGACGAAAGTTGTTGACCCAGGCAATTTCCGGATAAAGCCGCAGCACCTGACGAAATGACAGCACAATGCCGATGGCCAGAACCCCGATGATCAGCGCATTCAGGCCCGGATTCGCCATGAACGCCACCTGGATCTGCTTGTGCAGCACGAAGGCGATAAGCCCGACCAGGATGACGAAGACGAGCATCCTGAACAGGAAGATCCGGGGAGACGAGAGCTTGAGGGGGTCTAGTTCTTTGGCCATTAGGTTCAGGAGTTAAGCCGAATACAGCCTGCCGAGTACTATGACACAGACTGGTGACAGGGAAAAAGCAGTTGTGGCGGAACTACGCGTAAGGATTAAGCCGTTGATTGAGTTGAAATTGCGGAAGACTAGCCTTTGCCAGCCCCTTTAAGCACAGCGATCAGGTCCTTGTGGATGATTTCATTCCCAGCAACGACGTGACCTTTCTCGAAAATGTCGTCGCCGCCATCACAATCGGAAACAAAGCCGCCGGCTTCGCGTACCATGATCAATCCCGCCGCCAGGTCCCAAGGTTTGAGGTGTCGTTCCCAACAACCGTCGATCCGTCCAGCCGCGACCCAGGCGAGATCAAGGGCGGCTGCGCCGAAACGGCGCAGGCCAGCAACGTGCTCCTGCATCGCGCCCACTTCTTTCCGCGAAAGTCCGATATCCCCGTGGCCATGATGCGGTAGTCCGCAGGCAATCACTGTGTCGGCAAGTCGCCTTCGCGCCGCGACCCGGATCCGATGGTCGTTGAGGAACGCGCCTTTGCCGCGCTCCGCAACAAACATTTCATCGTTCGCAGGATTGTAGATCAGCCCGGCCACTATGGTTGAATCCCGCTCGAGCGCGATCGAGATCGCGAACTGGGGAATGCCGTGCAGAAAATTCGTCGTGCCATCGAGCGGATCCACAATCCAGGTGTGGGTTTTGTCAGCACCTTCGCGACGCCCGCCTTCTTCTCCGAGGAAACCATACCCAGGTCTGGCCTTCATCAGTTCCGCATGGAGCGTTTCTTCGGCCCGATGATCCGCTGCTGAGACGAAGTTGGCGGGGCCTTTCATTGAAACCTGCAATTTTTCCAGCTCGCCGAAGTCCCGTTTGATCGCGCGGGCGGCCTTGCGCGCGGCGCCGATCATCACGTTGAGCAGTGCGGAATGTTGCATGACGCGTGCGATCTGCCCGTGATGGCAGCTGCCGTCAAGGGCGCGCCGGCGTCGCCGTCGACAACCATTTTCTGGCTACCTTGTCTGCGGCTTCGCGTACGGCAAGTGTTTGCTTGCCAGCGAACACGTCAAGGTCGGGGTCGCTTGCACCACCCGCCTTCGCAACGATGTGCCATTTAACCGCTTCGGTCGCGTCGGCGGACATTCCGCGACCGGCCATAAGGATCCGCGCGAGCCGGTTCTGCGCGACCGGACTGCCGAGATGGGCAGCTTTCAGAAACAGTTGTGCGGAAGCAGCCTCGTCTTTGTTGATGCCGTCGCCGTTGAACTGAGCAATTGCGAATTCCACCATCGCATCGACATTGCCGGCGATGGAGGCCTGCTGCATGAGCCGCATGGCTTTGCTCATATCTTTGGCTACCCCACGGCCCTCCTTGTACATGGTCGCCAGCGCATACTGTGCTTCGGCATTGCCGGCTTCCGCGGCGGCTGTGAAGAGTTCGCCGGCCTTCCTGAAATCCTGCGGAAACTGCTGACCCTGGAGATAAAGCAAGCCGAGGTCATAAGCGGCTCCGGCGTGGCCGAGCTTTGCAGCGGCCTCGAGAAGTCGCGCCGCCTCGGCATGATTGCTGGGACCAGCCCGCCCCTGAAAACTGAACATTGCCAGCGCGAACAGCGCGTCGCGGTTACCTTTCTCGGCTGCGATTTTGTACCATTGCGCCGCCTTAACATCGTCGCGACCGACGCCGAGACCTTGCGCATACATCTCGCCGAGCAAGACCATGGCGGCCGCATCGTTCTGTTGTGCGCGCTTGGTCGCTTCGTTGAACGCCGTGAGGTAAAGCCCGCGCTGATACGCACCGTAAGCAATGTCGATGTTGGACTGGTCAGCGGCATTCGCGGGCGGCTGTGGCGGCGCGTTTTTGGTGACCTGTGCGAGCGCGCTTGGCGCAATCAATGCGGCCGCCAAAATCGTGCCAAGCGCGAAGCCGCGAGAGTTTTGCCTCATGCGGCCCGCTCCGGCAACCGAAGCGTCCGACCGGCCTCCGCAATGACCGAAGCAATAGCGGCCTCGTCCCGCCAGACAAATTCGCCCAGCGCAACGAAATCGGCGCCGGCGAGCGAGAGCGGCGCTATTTCATCGAGCGATGCAGCATATCCGACGGACGGAATT
>DAISKM010000033.1:0-14737 GCA_036820945.1 Pseudolabrys sp. | reverse complement strand
CAATCACCGACCGGTAACCGGCGAGATTGGCCTGGCGGGAAAGAACGTCCAATGACTGCGCGCGCGTGATCCGGGGCATCAATTCCATCGCGAATGCAGAAATCCCCGCATCCGCCATCTGCTTCAGCGCGGCCTCGTTCCCGTACGGATCCATGATTGCAATGACGAGCGCGTCCTTTTTGTACGCGCTCAACTCGCCTGGCGCGGGACGCCGAACCTGCAAAACGATGTCGGCGTCTTGGGTGACCGTATCGCCGATTTGCGCGCCCGCTGCCTCGAACTCTGCGTCCGGTATGCCTGACGCTATGCCGGCGCCGCGCGCAACCGCGACGTCAGCACCAAACGATTTGAACTTCTTGATGGTTTCCGGAGTCGCAGCGACCCGAGGCTCACCGGCGTCGGTTTCACGCGGTACGGCAATTCGCATTTCGCGCCTCCCCGCCCGGTCGTTAATTTCGTCAGTGCGGCGAAAGTCCGGTGAAGGCGAAGATCAGAAAACAGATCACGAAGGCCACGTAGCTCGGCGTCGTTGCCCTGCTGAGCAGGCCCGGGATGGCGCCAAGCAGCCCGATCACGAAGATGGCCGCGGCCAGAAGCCAGTGTCCCATCACGCCGCCGGTCGCAAGCCCAAACAGGACGGTCACCACGTAGAGGATCCCGACCAGCGTGAAATGGACAAAGCTCTCGTAGCCCTGCTCATGCGCCGCGTAGTCGTTACCGGTGGCGGTGGCGTATTCAATGGTGCCGTGTTCGGCCATGGGGAAAATTCTCCGGGTCGCTCGGAAAAGACGGATATTGACGGGTTAGCGCAATTGCGACCGCAGGGCAACGCCGGACCTGCGTCCGTTCATTCCCGCGCTAGAGGCCGACTTTGCTCAGTGCGGTTCCTTGCCGGGCGGCTACGTCTTCGACCGCGAAGGATTCGATGGCTTCGTTGAACAAGCGGTAGAAATTGAGTTCCGCGGCGAGGTGGAGAAAGACCGCGCCAAGCCCAATGGCAGCCCGGTCCATGAAGACGAATTCGCGCGGCACCGTCACCGGGCCCCTGGCCTTGAGCGCCTGATGCACGCGAAACGCTTCCCTGCGGCCGTATTCGGAAGGTTTCACGCCATCGGCGATGGTTCGCACCCGGTCGTCGAGCAGCGGTCCGTAAATGAAACGGGCCCAGATATTGAGCGCATCGATCAGCTCGCGATTGAGCCGCTTGAACCCCCAGGTCTTGTAAGCGTGCACCACGAGTTCGTCATCGCCGCGCAGCAGTCCACGATAAAGGTCGACCACGCCGCCCACGAAGCTCGGCGGGAAAATGCGTATGCAGCCGTAGTCCAGGAGATTGATGCCGGCGGGTTTCCCTTTCGCGTCGTCGAAGACGGAGTAATTGCCGAGATGCGGGTCGCCATGAATAGTTCCGAAGCGGCTGAAGGGAAACCACCACGCGGTGAACATGGCCGTGGCGAGACGGTTGCGCGCCGCGAGCGTGTCGGTCTTGTGCTCAAGCAACTTGCGCCCGGAAAGCCAATCCAGCGTGAGCAGGCGGCCGGTGGACAGATCGGGCCAGATCTTCGGCACCCGGATCGCATGTTTGTCCTTCAGCATGTAGCGATACAGTTCGACGTGCTTCGCCTCTCGGCCGTAGTCGAGCTCCTCGCGCAGACGTGCGCCGATCTCGACCGCGATCTCGCTCGTGTCGATTGCCGGATCGAAGCGCTTCCGGATGGCGAACAGCAATTGCAATTGATTGAGATCAGCTTCCACCGCCGACTGCATGTCCGGATATTGCAGCTTGCATGCAACCTCGCTCCGATCGAGCGCGCGTGCGTGGTGCACCTGGCCCAGCGAAGCGGCAGCAGCCGGATGATGATCGAATTCGGAAAATTTCTTCTGCCAGTCGGCTCCGAGCTCCGCGCTCATGCGGCGCTTGACAAAGGCCCATCCCATGGGCGGCGCCTGGCTCTGCAGCTTGATCAGCTCATTGGCGTATTCCGGCGGCAGTGCATCGGGAATGGTGGCGAGCAGCTGCGCCACCTTCATGATCGGACCTTTCAGGCCGCCGAGTGCGGCGGCGAGCTCGAGTGCGTTCGCCGCGCGGTCGAGCGGCACGCCAAAAAACCGCGCGCCGGCAAAACGCGCGGCGGTACCGCTGAGCTGCGTGCCGACCCTGGCGTAGCGCCTGGCGCGGGCAGAGAAGCGATTTTTTTCGCGGTCTTCCATGAAGTTAACGCTGCAATCCGGCCCGGTTCGATGCACCTTCTATATAGGTTATGACGCGAATGTCGCTATTGACCTTAAACGCCGCGCTTCGAGCCAAGACTGATGCGGAGTGGCCGAAGTATCCGTCTTATCAGAGGTATCCGCCATGAAATACAGACTTGCGGACTGCATATGGGCCAGCATCTCAAGATTAGTCGCTGCAGCGGCAATTGGTTTGTGGCTCGCGTTTGCCATCTGTCCGACGGTGTTTGCCGCGGACGGTGCGCAAGCCGCGGCGGCCGCGAAGGAAGCGGCAGCCAAGCTGCAAGCTTATCTCCGCAATCTGGAAAAATCGAAAGGCCAGCCGGATTACTCAAAGCCGCCGGCTTCGGAATATCTCAAGCGCATTTTCGCCGCCGATGCGCTCGCGGCTCTGCCGGCTCCGAAGGCCAACGATTTCGGCTGGCTGCTCGACTGGGTTGTCAGCGTTGATCAGACATACGTCGCGATGATCATGTTTGGTGCAAAAGCCCTGACCGATGAAAACGTGGGGCGCAACGTGATCGACTACCAGGACAACACCATGCCTGCTGCGGCTTTTCGTTTGCGCTTGTATGAGCGTATCGCAAGGACAGTGCCCTCGTTACCCTCTGATGAACGCAAACAAGAGCGCGATACAATTGAACGAGTTAACCAGGGCATGGTGCAGTTGGCGACAGGCATGGCCGGTTTTACGCGGATCCGTCTCAAACTGGAGAACGTGCGTCTGACAGCAGCAGCGCTGCGCGATACGGTGACGGTTTGGGCGCCACTAGCCACTGCAAAGGAACGCGCTGAATTGTTGGCTCGCCTTGAGAAGGCACTCGTCACAAACAAGGACGCCGGCATCGACGATGCGATCAACGTCGTTTCAACGATGATTAAAAACGTCAAAGATTAGGAGGGGATCCAGAATTGTCGGCCCACACATCCACCCGCGTCTTTAGAGCAGCGGCCCCCATAGCCTTCGGTTTATGGCTTTCGCTGGCTTTCTGTCCGACGGTGTTTGCCGCGGACGGTGCGCAAGCCGCGGCGGCCGCGAAGGAAGCGGCAGCCAAGCTGCAAGCCTATCTCCGCGATCTGGAAAAATCGAAAGGCCAGCCGGATTACTCAAAGCCGCCTGCTTCGGAATATCTGAAACGCATTTTTGATGCCGATACGCTTGCAGCATTGCCACCGCCGAAGGCAGAGGACTTAGTGTGGCTGTTCGATTGGACTGAGGCCGTTGGCCACACCTTCCCAGCGATGGTCATGTTTGGTGCAGAAGACCAATCCGATGCCGGATGGCGCGTGGCTTTGGCACGGAACATGCGGCGAAATCACGACTCCTTTATCAATGCAATGGCTTCCGGATTGCGCCTATGCGCGCGGACAGCAAACGCAGAAGCTTCATTCATCAATTCAATGCCGCCGGATAAGCGTACAAATGCGATTCAAACTGCACAAAAAGAGATTAACCTTGAACTGATTAATTGGGTGATGACGACGACGATGTTCGTAAGTGATGTGAAACCGGAAAATTCGCGTCTGTTGGCCGCAGCGCTGCGCGATACCGTACCGGTCTGGGCACCCATCGTCACTCCGCAAGACCGCACAACCATCTTGACCCGACTTGGGAAGGCACGCATGGGTAACAAAAACGCCGGCATCGATGATGATATCAATGCGGTCGAAACGGCCATGAAAAACGTGAAGGATTAGCGCTGATCGTTTTGCAGCAGCCGTTTCGACTCAAAACGAAACCTCGTGTCAGCCCAGCCGCTGATGATCGATTGCGCCGCGCACGGCAAGGGCATCGCCTGCGTCGTCTGCCGCCACATGCTTGAAAGCGCGGAGGCGGTCGTCGGCTTCGTCGAGAACAGTTCCGATCCGCACGACTTGCAGGCCTGGTGCGACTCCTGCGAAGCGATGTTCGCGCGTGAACGGCAGATGACCCAGGCCTTTCGCGAATTCAATGGCATGGCGCTGGTGTGCCATCATTGCTACGCCGCGTTGAAGCGGCGGCATATGCACACAGCCGGATGAACCTGCCCTCTTTGATCAAGCGTCCTTAGCGATCTCCCCACAAAATCAACAAAAGGGATACAAAAATGGCGGCATCGACGATGACATCAATGTGGTCGAAGCAGCCATGAAAAGCGTGAAGGATTAGCGCTTACCGTTTTTCAGTAGCCGCTTCACTCAAATCGATCGTGCTAGCGCGCACTTCTGGTTCCGCGGCTATCTTTCCATCTCCTCCAGCTGATCGATCAGCTTCGCAATCACCCGCAGACCGCCGTCCCAGAACTTGGGGTCGCGCGCGTCGAGGCCGAACGGCGCCAGCAATTCGGAATGATGCTTGGTTCCCCCGGCGGACAGCATTTCAAGATAGCGCTCGGCAAACCCGCTCTCGGATTTTTCATAGACGGCATAGAGCGAGTTCACGAGGCAATCGCCGAACGCGTAGGCGTAGACATAGAATGGCGAATGCACGAAATGCGGGATATAGGCCCAGAAGGTCTCATAGCCGGGCTTCAGTTCGATCGCAGGGCCGAGGCTTTCGTCCTGCACCGACATCCATAATTCGCAAAGTTTGTCGGCCGTGAGTTCGCCATTGCGGCGCTCGGTGTGCACCTTGCGCTCGAAAATGTAAAACGCGATCTGCCGCACCACCGTGTTGATCATGTCCTCGACCTTGGCTGCGAGCATCGCCTTGCGCTGCTTTTTGTCGGTGGTCTCCGCGAGCAGTTTTTGGAACGTGAGCATCTCGCCGAACACCGATGCGGTTTCGGCCAAGGTCAGTGGCGTCTGCGCCATCAATGACCCATTGGGCGCCGCCAGGACCTGGTGCACGCCATGGCCCAGCTCGTGCGCCAACGTCATCACGTCGCGCGGTTTGCCCATGTAGTTGAGCAGAATGTAAGGATGCACCGATGGCACCGTGGGATGAGCAAAGGCGCCCGGCTGCTTTCCGGGACGAACGGGTGCATCGATCCAGTTTTTTTCAAAAAACCGATCGGCAACTTCAGCCATCTTCGGCGAGAACGCCCCATACGCAGTAAGTATCGTCGCCCGCGCCTCGGTCCATGGGATTGTGCGTTGAGGAACCTTGGGCAGCGGCGCGTTGCGATCCCAGTACGGCATTCGCTTTTTGCCGAACCATTTTGCCTTCAGGGCATAGTATCGATGCGAAAGCCTTGGGTAGGAGGCCCGCACGGCCTCGACCAACGCGTCCACAACCTCGCGCTCAACCCGGTTCGAGAGATGGCGCGCGTCGGCGACATCCTTGAAGCCGCGCCAGCGATCTGAAATTTCCTTGTCCTTCGCGAGCGTGTTGGTGACCAGCGTGAATGACCGCAGATTTTCCTTGAACGTCCTGGCCAGCGCTTCGGCCGCCGCCTTGCGTTTCTTGCCATCGGCATCCTGCAGCAGATTGAGCGTCGGCTCGATGGCGAGCGATTTGCCGGCAACCTTGAACTGCAGCGCCGCAATGGTCTCGTCGAACAGGCGATTCCAGGCAGAATAGCCGGTCATCGACTTCTCGTGGAACAGCTCCTCGACCCGATCTTCCAGCTGATACGGCTTTTCCTTGCGCACATCCTCGATCCACGGACGGTAATGGCCGAGGTCCGGGTCGCGCAGCGCATTTTCGAGCTGCGCATCGTCGATTCGGTTCAGCTCAAGCGCGAAAAAGAGAAGATGCAAGGATGCGGCGGTGATGCGCTCCTGCACGTCGCCATAGAACTTCGCTCGGGCCGGGTCGGTGGTGTTTTGCGCATAGACAAGCGAAGCATATGAATGGAGACGACCGAGCCGCTCATCGATCGCCTCGTATCGTTTGATGGCCTGGGCCAGCGCGCGCCCACCACCATCGCCCGCGGCCAAAGCGGCCAGCTTGCCCCTGAACTCCTGTTCGAACGCATTGCAGTCGAGATCGGCCTGCTCCAGGTCGCGCTTGACCTCGGGACTGTCCAAGGCGGGATAGAGGTCGCCCAGATTCCACTCGGGCAAGGCGCCAAGCTTCGGCGTTTTTATTGGCTTTTGACGGAGGGAGGTCTTTGGCATGAGGCAATCGTTCAATAAACACACCTGGATAGGTGCATGTAGCTTGCCGGTCGTGGCAACGCTATGGCGGCCAGCCATGTCGCAGACCACCACGGTGGATTTTAACGGCTGTCCGGAAGCCGCACGGCTTAATAGCCCGTTAAGCGAGAGCGGCGACAGTGCACCAGTTCGGCACAGTCGCGCGTGGGGGAGTCATGTCCGAAGTTGTGCTCGTCGTCGACGACGATCCGGTTCAGCGTTGCCTATTGGAAGCCATGGTCGGGCGTTTCGGCTATCGGGCAAAGGTCGCAGAAGGCGGCGATACCGCAATTAAGATCCTGAAGGGCCCCGACGCCACACGCATCGACGCGATTGTGCTGGATCTGGTGATGCCGGATCTCGACGGTCTTGGCGTACTGGCCCGAATGCGCGAAATCGGGCTGAACGTCCCGGTAATCGTGCAAACCGCACAGGGCGGGATCGATGGCGTGGCCTCAGCCATGCGTTTGGGCGCAGCCGACTTCGTGGTCAAGCCGGCAAACGCCGAGCGCCTGCAGGTCTCGCTACGCAATGCACTCGCCACCAGGGCCCTGGCGGGCGAATTGGAGCGTCTTAAACTCGGCCTATCCTCCGAAAGTATTACTACCCAACCACTGATTGAACCTTCGCCGGGGATCGCGGCATCCTGGCCGGAACCGGACAGCCATGTTGCTTCCCATTCGGTGCCGCTGGTCGACCTCCGTGGCGACGTCCGGCCGCTCGAGGACATCGAGCGCGAAGCCATCCGTTTCGCCATATCGCGCTATCGAGGGCAGATGTCCGAAGTGGCGCGCAGGCTCAAAATTGGCCGCTCAACGCTCTATCGCAAGCTGGAAGGGCTTGGGCTCGAGGACGCCTGATCGCCCTATTGCCCGTGCGATCGGCCTGATCGAACCGCGGTCCCCGGCGTTTGCATGCAAAATTCCCCAGCGAAGTTTCAGAAATGCCCTTTTTCGGCCAAATTCCCGCAGAAGTTTGAATCCGGACGGACGGGGGATTGGCGCTAACATCACGTTAACCGATCCCGACAACACTCACGGGGTTGCCGCCATGGCAGCCCGAGGGGACGTGACGGCTTCGTGGGACGGACAGCTTCACGAAACGATACTATTGACGCGTCAGGCGAGCGCTCGGTCGTTGCCGCTTTGACGCGCGCCGGTGCCTGTCTGGGCCTGGCGGGACTATTCATGCTTGGGTCAAACGACGCGCTGCAGAACGCCAGCGCCGAAGGCGACACCCGCACTCTCTCCTTCCACCATCTTCACACCGGCGAAGACATCACCGTCACCTTCAAGCGTAACGGTCGCTACGACGACGCCGCGCTGAAGAAGCTCGATTGGTTCATGCGCGATTGGCGCAAAGACAAATCAACCCGCATGGATCCGCACCTGTTCGATCTGCTGTGGGAAGCCTATCGCGAGGTCGGCGCAACACAGCCCATCGATGTTGTGTGCGGCTACCGTTCTCCCGAAACAAATTCAATGTTGCGCAGGCGCTCGAACGGCGTCGCGCAGTTCAGCCAGCACATCAACGGCCAGGCGATGGATTTCTTCATCCCGGGTGTGCCGCTCGAAAAACTGCGCGAAGTCGGCCTTCGGCTGCAGCGTGGCGGTGTCGGTTTCTATCCGACTTCCGGCTCGCCTTTCGTGCACATGGACACCGGCACCATTCGGCACTGGCCGCGGATGACGCACGATCAGCTAGCCAGGGTTTTCCCCGATGGGCGCACCGTGCATGTTCCTTCGGATGGCCACCCACTGCGCAATTATACGCTCGCCCTTGCTGACGTGGAGCGACGCGGCGGCAAGCCCTCAGAGACGTCACTCGACGCCGCACGTGAGGCGGGCGTGATCCAGGGCGACGGCTCGTCTGCGCCGCCGGCTCGCGGCTTCTTTGCCCGATTGTTCAGCGGCGGCAAGGATCCTGACGAGGTTAACGAGGACTCTGCCCCGAAGACTGCCCGCGTTGCGGTCGCGAGCGTGAGTTCGTCCAAGGCCAAGACGGTGAGCGTGGAACGCATCGTGCCGCTGCCGACCTCGCGGCCGAGCGCGGTCGCCGTTGTCGCGGCCGAACCGAAGACCTCGGTCGCCGCCATGACGGTGAAGCCGGCAAGCCAGTCCTTCGTGACGGCTTCGCTTGGCGGCAGCTTGTTTGACAATCGTGGCTACTGGCGAGGGGCGATACAAAACGGTCCGGACTTGCCGCGGGCTGTGACTGCATCGACGAAATATCAGACGGCCAGTCTTGACCCCACCACCACCGGAACGACCGCTCTGGCCTATGCCGCTGAATCGGAGATGCCGAAGCCGACACAAGCCCGCCCGATGGGCGCGCTCCCGAAGCGTGAATCCTCGGAAGCGACGGTCATTCAGGCGCAGGGCAACACGACGATCGCGGAAAAGGCCGCCCTGACGCCGGCCCAGGCAAACGGTGGACAACCTGTCGAGAGCCCTTGGCTGCGCGCGGCGATCCTTACGCCGAGTTTCAGCAGCGCCATGACCACGACACGGCTCGGCGCGGTTGACATGCGGCCGTTGCACGGTCTGCTGCACAAGCCTGCACACTCGCTCGCGATGTCGTTCTCCGCCGACCCGACTCCCGATATATCGCCGAGCCGCTTTAATGGAGGTCCGGCGATCGTTTTCCTCGCTACCACGACGTTCGCGACGCAATCGACTGCAAGCGCGTTCGCTCTTCAGACGACTGCGCTGCGCTGATCCCTAGCTAGCCATTCCCAACGCGTGCAGATAGGTATCGAGCACTTCCTGTTGCTCGCGGCGCTCGTCCGTATCCAATTTGCGCAGACGCACGATCGCGCGAAGTGCCTTGGTATCGAAGCCGGTGCCTTTGGCCTCTGCGTAGACATCGCGAATGTCGTCCGAGGTCGCCTTTTTTTCTTCTTCAAGACGCTCGATGCGTTCAACGAAAGCTTTCAGGTGATCCTTGGCGAAGCGGGTGGCCGGCTTTTCTTTTTCAGCCGAGGCGGTGGCAGACATCGACGTCTCCTTGACTGCGCAGGCGGCGATTTGCCGCCATTGCGGGAAGCTTTCGGAGTTGCAGGTCCTCCGGTCAAGGCAAGGACGCCGTCATCCACGCTGTTCACAAGTAACCGGTGAGCACTAGTCGCGATGACTGGACTTTTCGAATGCCGCTTTCTGTTCCGGCGTCGCTTCTTTCTGGTGTTTCCGGCGCCACTCATCGTAGGGCATGCCGTAGACGATCTCGCGGCTCTCGTCCTTGCTCAACGCAAGACCTTTGGCATCGGCAGCGTCCTTCATCCAGTTCGACAGGCAATTGCGGCAGAAGCCGGCGAGGTTCATCAGGTCGATATTCTGCACGTCAGTGCGCGACCGAAGATGCTCGATGAGGCGGCGGAAGACCGCTGCTTCCAGTTCGGTGCGGGTGCTGTCGTCCATTCGCGGTGTCCTCCACAACAGAAAACATAAACATGCCTCCGGCGGCTTTGAAGGCCCGTCGAAATAAAAAGCCCGCCGTATCCCCTCGGATGCGGCGGGCTTCGATCTGTGTTGCGCTCAGGCCAGCGCCTTCTTCACTCGCTCGGCAGTCATCGGGAGATGGCGTAGCCGCTTGCCGGTGAGCTGAAACACCGCGTTTGCGATTGCGGGGCCGACCGTGACGACGCCGATCTCGCCCATTCCGCTGGGTGGATTGTTGGTGGCAAGGACCTTGGTGTGGATTTCCGGCACCTCGCTCATGCGCATGACCGGGTAGCTGTCGAAGTTGGTCGCCTGCACAGTCCCGTCTTTGACAGGAAGCTGCTCGATCAGTGCGGCACTCAAGCCATATACGACCGCGCTTTCGAGCTGCGCTTGGGCGCTATCCGGCTGCACGACAAGACCGGGATCGGCCACGATCCATTAATTATGGACCTTGATCTTGCCCGTAGTCTGGTCGAGCGAAATCTCCGCCACGCCCGCCGATAACGTGTCGTGATAATCCGAAAATGCGATGCCCATGCCGCGGCCGGGGCGCTTGCGTGCAAAATCGGACATCTCCGCCACCGCTTTGAGCACAGCATTGGCACGCGGCTTGTCTTTCGTCAGCTCAAGGCGCAGCGCGAGCGGATCCTTGCCGGCCGCCTGCGCCACCTCGTCGAGGAAGGCCTCGGCCGCAAACTTGTTGTAGCCGGAACCGATGCCGCGCCATGCGTGCACGCGCATGCCGCGCTCCTCGCGAACATATTCGGCAAGGGCATTCGGAATTGCATAGAAGGCCTGATCGAGGCCCCGCGCGCCAATATAGTCCTTGCCGCCGGTCGCCTTGAAACGTGGCGGAGCCGCCACCGCATCCACGTTCTCCGAAACCAGGCGATGATGCCAGCTCACGACGTTGCCCTTCGCATCGAGGCCCGCCTTGAGCAGATGGTGGGTCATAGGCCGTGGACGCGCGGCCACAAGGTCCTCTTCACGCGTGAGGATCAGCTTCACCGGCTTCTTCGTGATGTTGGAGAGAATCGTGGCCTGAATGGCCGCGTCGGGCCAGATCCGCCGGCCGTAACCGCCACCCAGGAACTGTTGGTGCACCCGGATCTGATCCGGCGTGGTCTTCAAGATGCCCGAGATGATCTGCGCGGCGAGCGCCCCGAATTGGGTGCCGGTCCAGATATCGGCCGACTTGCCGTCCTCCGAGACTTTCGCCACCGCATTCATGGGCTCCATCTGCGCATGATAGGTGTATTCGGACCAATAGGCGGCTTCGACGGTCCTGGCTGCGCCGCTCATGCCGGCCTTCACGTCGCCGACCTGGTATTCCACCTTGGTCTCAACGCTCGGGTCCTTGGCCTTGGCAGCGTAGTCGCTCTTTGCCTTGTCGGAGTCGAACCCCGCGGCGGTGGCACCGCTCGTATCCCAGTTGACCTTGAGGGCTTGGACGCCAGCACGTGTCGCCTCAACTGAGTCGCCAATCACCGCCACGCCAAATGGCAGCGGGAGGACCTGGGTCACGCCCTTGATCTTCATCACATCGGGCGCATTGACGTCCTTCGACTTGGCTCCTTCCATCGGTGCTTGCAGCACCGATGCGTAGACCATTCCTGGCACCTGCACGTCGATGCCGTATATCGCCGAGCCGTTCACCTTGGATGGCACGTCGCTGCGGCCGATGTCCTTGCGGCCGATCAACTTGAACTGCGCCGGCTTCTTGAGATCCGTCTCACTGATTTTTGGCGGTTCGGCCGGAACCGTCGCAATGGCCACGACCTCGCCATACGTGATCTTCCGACCTGATTTCTTGTGGCTGATGGTGCTCTTGTCGGTGGTCAGTTCGCTCACCGGCACCTTCCACTTCTCCGCCACCGCATCGAGGAGCACCTTCCGTGCCTGCGCCCCGGCCATGCGCAGCGGCGTGAAATAGCCCGGCACCGATACGCTGGCGGCGGTGATCTGCGCGCCGTGGAATATATTATGCGGATTGCCGTAGACCTTCGGATTGGCCGGCGCAAACTCGGTCTTCACTTTCGACCAATCGGCGTCAAGCTCTTCCGCCAAAATCAGCGGCAATGATGTGTAGACACCCTGGCCCATTTCAGCCGCCGGACAGACGATGCTGATTGTATTGTCGGGAGCGATGCTGACCCAGGCGTTGAACTTGGTCGGTTGCGTTGCCCCGAGTGCTTCGCCGCCGCGGCCAATGCCGCCGAGCGTGAATGCAAAGGTCATCCCGGCAGCGCCAGAGACAAAGCCTCGCCGGCTGATGCTGGTGTCGAGGGAGCCGTTTTTGATCTGAATCGTCATGGCTTAGGCCTCCCGAGCGGCGCGCTGAATGGCGCGCACAATGCGCGGATACGTGCCGCAGCGGCAGATGTTGCCGTCCATGTGGGCGACGATCTGATCGCGTGTGGGCTTCTTGTTCGTGGCCAGCAGCGTTGCCGCTTGCATGATCTGGCCGGACTGGCAGTAGCCGCACTGCGGCACCTGCTCGGCGATCCATGCCTTTTGCAGCAGATGCTGCCCGTTCGGCGACAGCCCTTCGATGGTGGTGACCTTCTTGCCGGCCACTTTCGATACGCCGATCTGGCAAGACCGTACCGCCTTGCCGTCGACATGAACGGTGCAGGCGCCACAAAGGCCCGACCCGCAGCCGAACTTGGTGCCGGTCAGCTTTAATTGCTCGCGCACCACCCAAAGCAAAGGCGTGTCGGGCTCGGCCTCGACATTCGCCGGCTTGCCATTGATCGTAAATGCTGTTGCAGCCATGCGTTTTCTCTCCCTCGAGAGTTATTGTCGTCTACGTTGCGCTTGATCCGCGCATTTGGTGGCCGTCATCCGCACCCCCGCGGTGACGACTTGTCGGCGCAGCATAAGTCCCGGCGAACGGCCGTGCTGCGCCAAGGTGGGAAGGAGATTTAAGCAGATTTTCCCGACAGTGGGCAGCTATGATCGAATAATGAATCGTTCCCTGCGCGCTTTTCTCGCAGATCTTTATCGCATTGCGGTAGTGCAGGCCCATCCTGCGTCCTGCCTGCCTCCGCTGTTGCCGCCTCCCCCGACCGGCAGGCTTGTTTTGCTCGCCGCCGGGAAGGCAGCCGGTTCGATGAGCGAAGTCGCCGAAGCCAACTATCTCGACCAGCTGCGAATTCCCTCCGAGCACATAAGCGGTGTCGCGGTGGCAAGGCATGGGTACGGGAGGCCACTTAGACGCGTTCGTATGATTGAGGCGGGACATCCTATCCCGGATGCAGCCGGCCTGGAGGGTGCCGAGCTTGCAATCACGCTTGCCGACGGTGCAAATGTGAATGATCTCGTGTTGGTCTTGATGTCCGGAGGCGCCTCCGCCAACTGGATCGCGCCGGCTGAAGCAATTTCGTTCGGGGACAAGCAAGCGATTACGCGCGCGTTGCTGCGCTCCGGGGCGCCGATTGGCGAAATCAACACCGTTCGCAAACATTTGTCGCGGATCAAAGGTGGGCGTCTGGCGCTGCATGCGCATCCTGCCAAGGTCATCACGATTGCGATTTCGGACGTGCCGGGTGACGAGCTTTCAGCCATCGGGTCGGGGCCGACCGTGCCCGACCCCACCACCCTCCAGGACGCGCGCGCGATCATCGCAAAATATGATCTCGACGCTCCCGATAGTGTTAAGCGCGCACTCAATGATCCAAAGAATGAGACGCCGAAGCCGGACGATCCCATCTTTGCCGGCAACGAAGTCGCGCTGGCCGCGCGACCGGCGGATTCAATGCAGGCGGCGGAGGCGGCGGTTCGCAAGGCCGGCTACGATTGCGTTTTGCTCGGCGACCGCATCGAGGGCGAAGCTCGCGAAGTCGCTGCGGCCCACGCCACCCTCGCGCGCGATCTGCGCGCGCAAGGAAAGCGCGCGGTGCTTCTTTCCGGCGGCGAATTGACCGTGACGATTCGCGGCAATGGCCGTGGCGGACCAAATCAGGAATATGCCCTTGCGCTTGCGGCCGGCCTCGCGGGGATGCCGGCCGTGGCCGCAATCGCAGGTGACACCGACGGCACCGACGGCGGCGGCGGCGCGGCAACGGATCCGGCGGGTGCTTTGGTTGATGGCGAATCGGTGGCGCGCGCCAAGGGCCGCGGCCTCGATCCCGCCGCCTTTCTTGCAGACAACAACTCCACTGCATTCTTTGAGGCCCTGGGGGACCTTTTGGTGCCCGGGCCGACCTACACCAACGTGAACGACTTCCGCGCCATCGTCGTTGACACGCCCTGACGGATCACGCCAAAACGCGCATCATTCGGAGACCCGCGAGAATCGTGACCGCATTGCGCCTTATCGCCACGAAACGCTGCTTTCGACGCTTCCTCGCAAGCGCTGCCGGCCCGGCCATGCTGCTGCTGGGGGGTTTCACGCAGGCGGCTAACGCCGATTTCCGGCTGTGCAACAACACGGGCAGCCGCGTCGGTGTTTCAATCGGCTACAAGGACAATGAAGGCTGGACGACCGAGGGCTGGTGGAACATTGCATCGCGCTCGTGCGAAACGCTGCTGCGCGGCTCCCTGGTTGCGCGTTACTATTACATCTACGCAGTCGACTATGATCGCGGCGGCGAATGGTCCGGCAAAGCATACATGTGCTCACGCGAGAAGGAATTCACCATCCGCGGCACCGACAACTGCCTCGCGCGCGGCTATGATCGCACCGGTTTTTTCGAGGTCGATACCGGCGAGCAGCGCTCCTGGACGGTGCAGCTCACTGACGCCGCCGAGCAAGTGCCCGACCGGCCGCTCCCGCCGCGCACGCCACTCGGCACCTCGCGCCCACCGACAACCCTGTCGCCGCCTCCGGCCGGAGGCACCAAGCCATGAGACGTCTGCGCCGCGCCAAGATTGTCGCTACGCTTGGGCCAGCTTCATCCAATGCCGACATGATCGCGCGCCTTTTCGAAGCCGGCGCCGATGTCTTCCGCATCAATATGAGCCACACGAGCCAGGATCGGATGCGCGAACTGGTCGAGATGATC
>DAISKM010000032.1:0-14820 GCA_036820945.1 Pseudolabrys sp. | reverse complement strand
TCGGACCTGGAGCAGGGACACCGGTGAGATCAGCCCGGAGAACAGCGTCTGGGTCGATATTTTGCACATCCGCCCCGCGCGGTCGCGACGCAGTTCAGCAAGATCTGTGAGTGCGTAGCCTCGCCGAAACGGACTACAACAACGACTTAAGTTTCAAATGGAGTCGCAAGCTATGGTCCAGCGGATATTTGATTATTAGATAAGAAAGAAGCCACCAACTGAACGCCACCCCTAAGCGCATTAAGGTGTTTCTAATTTAGTTTTAGCCAAAATCAGTCACATCATCAAACGTCGCGCCTGCGCGAGGTCCTCACGATCCGCAACATATTCCCCCCAGGACTACTCCGTTTGTTACTTCTGACGCCGCTCTTGTCGGTCCGCCTGGTCATTCTTTCATGAATTTCATCTCTTCCATTGCCCTACCCCCGTCTTCGAGAGCATTTTTGATCGCGTCGCGTGCACGCGCCAGACGTGTCGTCACGGTACTGATCGGAACGCCCTGCACCTCCGCGACTTCACGGTAGGTAAGTCCCTCCAGAACGACCAGCAGGAAAGCATTGCGCTGGTCCTCGACCAGACCCGATAGAGCGCGCTCGATGTCTCGGCCTCCTGCATCCGACCCCATCACATCAGGAGAGTCGTTGCCTTCGAGCGGAGAGAGCGTCGGCGGCCGAGCCAGTGAACTTATCCTGTCGTGGTTAAGGTTGGTCAGGATCGCGTACAACCGGTCGCGCACTACACCGCCGTTAAACAAATGTTTCGATCGAAGGGCCCGCACCAGCGTGCGCTCCACCAGGTTGTCGGCAATTTCGGAATCACGCGTCAGAGCCCGAGCATACCGGCGCAGCGCCGGTATCGTCGCCTCAACATTCTTCTCAAACGCTGCCACCCGACATTCTCCGACATTCCTGAAATCATTCTTCAGGCGTTCTGGCGTCTTCGGCGTCTCGCGCAACGACTCCCAGGAAAGTCGAAAGCCTAATGGACGTCGATGCCTTCTTCCATAGCCCTACTGTGCGTCTCGCGGATAATTTACCGGGCGGTGCGATTGCAGCCGCGAAGCTTCTAAAGCCCTTTGATTAGGCCAGCTTCTATCAACAAGCGATTGAAACGGCGCGCCTCGGCGCCGCCGGCACAGCGATAGAAAAGGCCATGGCAGCGTTTGAGGATCTTCTTCTGCTCGGAAAAAGTTGGACCAAGCGGCACTCCGGCTGCCTCTTGTACGACTAACGGCAAGTATGGCGCTTCAAGCTCGTTGAGCGCTGAAGATAAATCAGCCGGCTCGAAATTCACCGCATCGATCGCGTAGTAAGTAGTGAAATAACGTGGGTCCAACTCTTGCAGATGTCGCGCAAGTGCCTTCTGGCTGAGCGACGGATCGATCACACGACGGCCGAACTCAGGTTGATGATCACCATACCGCACGATCAGGAAAGATTCGGTCGGGAATTCCTGCCTCAGTTGCTTCAACAGCGCGCCGTAGTCGTGCGCCGTCATACCCTGACGACGTATATATTCATCGATGCTAGGGCCGTTCCCAAGGTCGCTCCAATTCGGAGTGAGCTCGGGACGGAGGCGCGTGTCCCACGGAAAATGATTTGCAACGGTGTAAACGTATAGGAACAAAGGGCCATTACTGCGCTCACGGCCGATGATTTTTATGGCCTGACTGAAATAAAAACTGTCAGCCTCGAAACTGTGTGTGCCAAGGTCGCGCATATCCAGATAGCGCTCAACGCCTGCAGTCGTCTGAAATGCACGCGAACCCAGAAAGGCGCCGTAGAATGGATAGAGGCTGAAAGTTTTGTAGCCGCAACGGCTCAATGAATGCGGAAGCCCTCGGGCGACGCGGCCGGCAGCGATCCGGGTCACGGATGTAGCGAAACGTCCGAAGGAACGGGCCGAGAGGCCCGTGAGCACGTTGTATTCAGTGAACCAGCTTGGCCCACCCGCGCCTTCCACAACAAGCCTGCGTGCTTTTCCGTCGAACGACTGGAAGTGACGATGGTAGCCGGCCGGCACTTTCATTCCAGGCGCTGCAGTAATGTCGAAACTGGATTCGTCATGCAGCAGGATAATGTGCGGAAGTTTGCGCGAAGGATTGCAGGTTGCAGCTGGCGCCGACTTCAGGTGCTCCGCCACTCCCGCATCTGATTCCAAGTATCCGTGTGCGATGAGTTCATGTATCGCCTCCACGCCTGTACGCGCGAATTTCGAAACGTAGTTTTGACTAAAGAAATCCTCATCGAGATCGGTCGGGAACCACAGCGAAAGGGTAACGAAAGCGCCCATACATAGTGAACCGCCGATCGCGCCTGTGCGAACGCGCACGCGGAAAGGGTCAAGCCGCCACGCCACCGCCGTAAGCGCGGCCGTGGCCATCGCGGCGACCGCGATCGGCAAACGGAGCGAGGGCATCGCCGCCAACAGGAATGCTAACGTATCTTTGTCAATGATCATGATGTCGACGAAGTCGACCGTCATCCAAAGCTTGTCGTGCTTGAATTGCGACAGCAGAATCAGCGCGACGATGAATTCGAGCGAGATGAGCGCCGTGGCGATCGGACGGCGAAACAGGGTGAGCCAGAGGAAATTGAGCAAACCCCAAACAAGCAAGAACGCCGCTTTGGCGACCAGATCGACTTCGCTCGCGGCCATGATGGCGAGTGCGGCCACATGCAGGATTGCGAGGGTGCAGATCGCTGCCGTGTCGCGCGGGGGAATGCCCTCAGAGGACACAAGGCGGCTGAGCAGAGTGGACGCTACGGACAACATGGCCTATGGGCGGCCCCGCCGGGCTGCAATCACCTACTACCCCCAAGCGTACGGGCCGCTGTCATAAAACTGTAATCAAGCGCTTATTGCAAGGTATAGTCGACACAATGAGGCGGCTCACCAATTCGACAACGAATATTCCAGCAGGGACAGTTCTCCGATTGACGACAGAAAAGGCAATGTATGCCGATGCAAAGCGGGGCCGATTCGAACCGCACAAAATCGCGGTGCTGGTGCCTTGCTATAATGAAGAGGCGACGGTTGCCAAAGTTGTCGAAGACTTTCGCGCCGCGCTACCGGCGGCCGAAATTTTTGTTTTCGACAACAGCTCAACCGACAATACCGGATCTGTCGCCAGTGCCTCCGGCGCAGTCGTGTTTTTGGAAGCGCATCGAGGCAAAGGCTTCGTCGTACGTCGTATGTTCTCCGATGTAGAAGCAGATGTGTATGTGTTGGTGGACGGAGATGCGACATACGATGCGCCGAGCGTCCGACTGATGGTCAGACGACTGCTCGAGGGCCGGCTTGACATGGTGGTAGGCAATCGGGTCGAAAGCGAACAGGCGGCCTATCGGGCCGGCCACCGCATTGGTAACAAGTTGCTGTCCGCCTTCGTCGCATTGGTCTTTGACTCAACCCTTCACGATGTACTTTCAGGCTACCGAGTGTTTTCGCGACGGTTCGTGAAATCGTTTCCAGTTTTGTCGGGCGGCTTTGAGATCGAAACTGAACTTACGATCCATGCCCTTCAACTCGGCTTGGCGATCGATGAAATACCCACGCCCTATTGCGCGCGGCCGAAGGGATCCGTCTCCAAACTCAATACGTGGCGTGACGGCTTCCGCATTCTGCTCACTATTTTTAACCTCTACCGCGCCGAGCGCCCGTTGGCATTCTATACCGGCGTCGGTGCGGCGGCCGCCGCCGCGTCGATCGCTTTCGCGATTCCGATTGTCCTGACCTATTTGGAGACGGGTCTTGTGCCGAGGTTGCCCACCGCCGTGCTCGCGACCGGGCTTATGCTGTCGGCGCTCTTGTGTATGGCGGTGGGTCTTGTCCTCGACACAGTGACGCGCGGCCGTCGCGAAATGAAGCTGCTGGCCTATCTTTCTCATCGCGCGCCAGGCGCGGAACGCCGGCAGGCCTGATGTGTTTGGTTCAAGCAATGCGCCTTCGCTGCAGTCCAATTCAATCGATATGGGAACTCCGGGCTATCGATGAACTTGCTCACAATAACGTAACGCAAACGGGATATCGGGCGATGTCTGTTTGTCGCCTGTAGTTAGAGACGGCACACTGGAGGCGAAGATGCGTATCCTTGCGGTGATTGGCGTGCTTGCGATAGTTGTCGGCATCAGCGCGGCGGTATTCTTCTTTGGCGGCTTTTATAATGTCGCTGCTACCGTCGAGGATCCGGCGATCGTCCGTTGGGCGCTGATCCATGTCCGCACGGCATCGATCGATCGCCATGCGCAAGATCGGCCCCCAACCTCCATCAACGCTTTTGCCAGCGTGCAAGCCGGCGCCAAAGCATTCGCTGCACAGGGCTGCGCGAATTGTCATGGCGCGCCCGGCGTCAATTGGGTGAAGTATTCGGAAGGGCTGCACCCCGATCCGCCTGATCTTAAGGAAGTCGTCGATCATCGCTCGCCGTCCCAGTTGTTCTGGGTGGTCAAGAATGGCATCAACATGACCGGCATGCCGAGCTTCGCATTGGCCGGCGCGAAGGACGATGAGATTTGGTCCATCGTCGCCTTCCTGAAAAAATTGCCAGGCATTTCCGAGGCCGACTACAAGGCGTGGACCACGCCCCCGGTGGCCGCGCCAACGCCGGCAATTCCGCCGACGCCGCCGGCCGTCGCGCCCGCGCCTAACCCACCCGCCGAAAGCAAATAAGGCGAGAAACAGCTACAATCTGTTCATGGGCTTTCTACAGCTCTACGCCCGCGTTCTTGCAAAGCTTGGCCCGGACCGCCATTTGGGCTGGCTTCTGGCGCTCGCCAATGTGGCGGTGGCTGTCGCGCTATTCGCTGAGCCGGTGCTTTTCGGCCGTGTAATCAATGTACTCGCCGGCGCCCAGGCGGACGCCGCATCCACGGAGTGGACAAGACTCTGGTTGCTGCTCCTCGCCTGGGCCGGATTTGGCCTGTTCACGATCCTCTGCGGAACGCTGATCGCATATGTTGCCGACCGGCTCGCGCACCGCCGCCGCCTTGCAGTGCTGACAAACTATTTCGAACACGTCCTGCAGCTTCCGCTCGCCTATCACGGCGAAACTCACTCCGGCCGGCTGATGAAGACTATGTTGCAGGGCACCGACGCTCTGTGGGCGTTTTGGCTGGGATTTTTCCGCGAGTATCTCGCCGCCTTTGTGTCGCTATTTCTCCTCGTCCCGTTGGCGCTCTTCCTCAATTGGGAAATGGCGATTCTACTGATCATCCTTTGCGTCCTGTTTGCTGCGCTCACTGCGCTGGTATTGCGTAAGACCGAAACTCTGCAAAGCACGGTACAGACTCATCACTCTGACCTCGCCGAAAGGGCTTCGGACGCGCTCGGCAATATCGCATTGGTGCACAGCTTCGCACGAGTTGAATCGGAGGTCATTGCGCTCAAATCGGCGAGCGAACGCTTGCTGGCCGCACAGTATCCGGTGTTGTCATGGTGGGCGGTTGCCACAGTGCTTACACGCGCGTCGACAACGCTGGCAATTCTGTCCATCATCGCCCTCGGCACCTGGCTATTCCGGAAAGGCCTGATCACGGTCGGCGAGATCGCGACCTTTATGGCGCTCGCGGGCATGGTGATCGCACGCCTCGAGCAGGCGGTCAGTTTCGCCAATCGCATGACACTCGATGCACCACGTCTGCGCGAATTCTTCGACGTGCTCGACACCACACCCGCGATGCACGACCGACCCGGCGCCGTCGATCCCGGCCGCTTCAACGGTCGTGTAGAGTTTGACAACGTCTCGTTTGCCTACGATGGCATACGTCCGGCGGTTTCAAGCATAAGCTTTACCGTCCTACCAGGGGAGACGGTGGCGCTCGTCGGCGCGACCGGTGCCGGTAAGTCGACGGCGCTCATGTTGCTGCATCGCGCCTTCGATCCGCAATCCGGATGCATCCGGATCGACGGAATCGACGTGCGCGATATCCAGCTTGGCGCGCTCAGGCACAATATCGGCGTAGTGTTCCAGGAGGCCTTACTGTTCAACCGATCGATTGCGGAAAACTTGCGTGTCGGAAAGCCCGACGCAACCGACGAGCAGATGCGTAATGCCGCCGCCCGCGCGCAAGCGCTCGATTTTATCGAATACAATGTCGAGGGCTTCGACGCGAAAATTGGTGAACGGGGACGTTCGCTATCGGGTGGCGAACGCCAGCGGCTGTCCATTGCACGGGCGTTGCTTAAGGATCCACCGATCCTGATTCTCGATGAAGCAACCAGCGCGCTCGATGCTGCGACCGAAACCCACGTTTTGGCGGCGCTCGACGAAGTAATGAAGAACCGCACCACCTTCGTGATCGCCCACCGGCTCGCCACGGTCCGCAACGCGACGCGTATCCTCGTATTCGACCACGGCCGCATCGTCGAAATGGGTACATTCGAAGAGCTGAAAAGGCTTGGTGGCCGTTTCACGCAGCTCACCAAGGCGCAGTTCACACCGATCGAGGCATAGGCGCTAGCGCTGCAACACCGCCTGCGATAGTGGCAAGTACCGCAAAATACCCGTAACGAAAGTCCGAGGCGACGCCAACAACAAAGAAGGTCACCACATAGACCGCAGCCGTTCCACAGATGCCGATGGCAAAGGCGCCTTCGGGGGTCTCGCGTCGCCGCCAGGCGAGGCCGCACACGGCGATGCAGCCGAGTAGCCATGCACCAGCGCGGAACAACGGCGTCGGCTTCAGGACGTCATGAATGCCCTTTAGTATCGCAAAGGCAGGCCGATCCAAAAAGACGTCCCCGTCCGGCCGGTCGACGTCGGCTACCCACATTGTGAGATTTGCGCCAGTGAGAAAATTCCACATGAATCCGGCGCGGTGCTCGAGATAGGCGACAGGGTGGCGAACGACACTGTAAGCCCAGGCATTTTGAATTGCGGGCGTGCCGAATAGCTTTTCGTCCTTTTCGAGCTTGTGCATGACAAACTCGCACGGCGCGAGCCGCCAGTAGATGTCCCACTCGGTCGGCCGGTAGCAGCCGTGCAAAAGCAGCGTCGACTCGGGCGGGCTCCATGTAACCGGAAATTGGTTCTCCCCGGTAAAATGGCTGATACCACCGAGGTCAAACACCATAATCGATTGCAATGGATGCTGCCGCGTGGCGCCCAGCACGCCGTAGTAGACGAACTGGACAAGTAAAAAGAATAGAACCATGGTGGGAACGAACGTGATGGCCACCCGCTTCCAGTAAACCTTCATTGGCCACGCAATGTAAGCGCTGAGGATTGGTGCTGCGGTCAGCGCATTCGGGCGTAACAGGACACCAAAGGCGCACAGCACGACCGCCAACATCTGCGCCGGCACACGCAACCTTTTATCGCAGCCGACAGAGGCGAAAACGAGAACCGCCGCCAACAGCCAAGTGGTCGCGAACAACATGTCGCGCCAGATTATCCCGACGAAAGCAAAAGCCGGCGGCGCTAACGCCAGAATGGGAACGAACATCGCGAGCAACATTGATCGGCGCGCCGACGCGAATGCCAGCAAGCCGAAGCCCAGCCAATAGAAGCTCGCTATCAGCAGGAACATGCTGCCCGACCCCGGCGCTATCGGGTCTATCAGCGCCCACAGCACGGTCATCGCCGGAGATTGCCAGTCGCCGAGTGTGCGTTTGGCAATGTCCTCGTAGACGAATTTCGCATCATAGGTCATGACGCCTGGATAGAAGACCAGAAGCGTCAGGCCGTAACCCACGGCTGTGAGGATTGCGACCGCAAGAAAGGAGCTCCACGACGTCGCCTGGGGAGGATCAGGCGAGTGTCGCATAGATGTCTCCCGAGTTGGCTGAGTGCGGCAGTTCAGCTATCCAGGCAGCGATGTCTGCACCGGCAACCCAATCAGAATGCACAAGCATCTGACTTTCACCAAGCGCAGCGTTGAAATGCTCAAACCCAAGCGCGATACATCGTTCGACGCAAGCAAGCGCAACATTGCGTTGGATGGTAGTGAACTCGAACGACATCGCCTTGATGGGGCGCGATAGTCCAACCAAAACCTCGTATTCGAAGCCCTCCACATCGATCTTGACGAAAGTCGGTACTCCGTGACGAGCTATCAATGAATCAAGCGTAGTGACCGGAACGCGAATCGCTTGGCTCCAGCGCTGTGCCGCCCATCCCGGCGCATCGCGCGCGGCGCTGACCATTTCGTGGGACGCAGTCGAAACAGTCGGATTGTCTCGGTTAATCATCATGCCGATTGCTCCAGTCCCGCGGCCGACCGCCACCGCTTCGATTACGACATTCTGATTACGCCCGTAGAGCAACCTGAGCACTTTGGCTGCAGCGGGTTGCGGCTCGGCAGCCACAACCCGCGCGCCCAGCCGTCGGAACGAGGCGACGCGATCACCTACATGTGCACCAATGTCAAACACGAGATCGCCAGGTTGCACGAAGCGACCGTAAAGGCGATCCATAGCCACTGCGCGAGGGCGATCGCCATAGTAGATATAAAGCGATCGGGCGATACCGCGTACGGTTCTTAATGTTTGGAGCACCGCTCAGCCCGAATTTGATTGCCGCGTCGGGGTTGCGATCTCCAGCGCGGGCAGCGTCAGGGCATCCAGTCCGGCCGGAGCGATGGTCTCCTCGGGCAACCGGCCGATCCCGACACGGGCAAACAGCCGGCCGAGCGAAGGCCACGCGGTAACCATGGCGAACGGAATCGATAACGCAGGCCCCCCAGCGAGAAATAGTGCATAAGGAAGAGCGGCGGGCCGCGTTGTCGCCAGAATTCCGAGCGTGGCGCAGCCAAGCAATGTGTGCGGCCACAAACTTCGCACCGCATGCGTGAAAAGTATCGCGTGATCGTCGCGCGTCTGGCCGATCCAGCCAATGTTGCGACCCAACAGCAGGCCGGACAGGAAAATCGTGTGACCAAACCAAAGAATTGGACATAGCAAAATCGAGTAAACTGCTTCGATAGCGAAGTTGGCAACGAAACGACCGGCGCCACCGAACTTGTGGCGCAGTTTGGGTCGCAGCAAAATGTCAATCGCACTGGCGATCTTCGGTGCGAACCACATCACTAACACGCAGACGAACAGTACGATGCCCGCGTCAAAGCGCATGAAGTTGGCGGGCGTTTCAACAAGCGCGAGCGCCAGCGTGCCGAGCACCAGCATGCCAATCCATGCCGGTGATCCGATGAACATCAGGATTGCAAGCGCAAGTTGATAGCGGCTGACCGGCTTAAGATCGGGCGAGGTGAGGAAACGCCAATATTGCATGTTGCCCTGACACCAGCGCAGATCGCGACGAATAAATTCGAGTAAGGTCGGAGGGTTTTCTTCCCAGCCAAGTTCCTCGTCGGGCAGAACGCGCACGAAATATCCGGCGGCGCGCATCAAGGCGGCCTCTATCTGATCGTGGCTAAGTATGTGGCGGGGTTCGGTTCCGTCCGATGATAATACGGGAAGCTCGCAATGCGCGATGAATGGACCGAGCCGAAGCGCCGCGTTGTGGCCCCAATAGGGTCCGCAATCACCCTGCCACCACGCGCTGCCGATCGTGTAGGAGCGCATGCCGAGTCGCATGCCAAATTGGAAGACTCGTGCAAAGGCACTGGTAGACGGCAAGCCGACGACGAGTCCTTGCAGGATACCCAGTTTGGGATCCGCCTGCATGAGCCGAACCAGCCATAAGATTGCTTCCGCGGTCATGAAACTATCGGCATCCAGCAAGACGGCAAATTCGTGCTTGTCACCCCACCGCTCGCAGAAATCCCGAATGTTACCTGCCTTATAGCCGGTGTTGACCGCGCGCCGGCGATACGTCATCGCGATGCGGCTGTCCCAGGTATTGGCCAACTCCTCGAAACGCTCTTTCTCCACGGAGGCGATCTGCGGATCGCTGGTGTCGCTCAGCGCGTACACATGAAAACGATCACCGAACCCTGACCTGTCGAGTCCGGTCAGTAGTGGACGAAGGTTGCGAATACTCCGTTCCGGTAACTCGTTTCGGATACAAAGCAGAATAGCTGTAGACGAAGTAATCGGCTCATCGCCGCGAATGTGCGCCGTCTGAGGCATCACCGCTGCGACCGAATCTGCTGAAAAACGCAAAATCAAGAAGCCGATTATGGCGTTCCAGAATCCGGCCACCATCCAAGGCAATGTGATCGTGAACAAAATGATCAGCAAAATATCGATTATGCTGAAACCAGCGGGCGACAATGCCAACGCGGCAAGGGCAATTAGCCCGGCCATGGAGACCGCGAACAATGCGGCAAACAGCACGCGCCGCCCGGTGATGGAATTTCCGGCAGCCTCTGCTTGTTTGGATTGAAGTACGGAACGCTCTAACAATCGGCTATGTCTTCTAATCTCGGAAAGACCGTGCGAACTTGATGATATAACACAGCAAATGTCTCAATAGTCCAACAAGGCCCAAACTTCGTGGCGAGCAACACAGCTCAGGCGCTCTGGTACGTCGCACCAGGACAGGCGGAGATCCGCGAGGAAATACTGACGGCGCCGCAGCCTGGCGAGGTACGCGTACGCGCGCTTTTCGGCGCGCTGAGCCGGGGGACTGAGGCGCTAGTTCTCGCCGGCCGGGTGCCAGAGAGCGAGTTTGAGCGCATGCGCTCCCCGTTTATGGGTGGTCGTTTTCCGTTTCCGGTAAAATACGGGTACGCGACCGTGGGCCGGATCGAGGATGGTCCGGAGAAACATCTCGGCCGTACTGTTTTCGCGCTCCATCCGCATCAGCACTACTTCAATATTCCTGAGAGCGCCATTGTGGCCTTGCCCGAAGCCGTGCCGCCGCGGCGAGCCGTGTTGGCTGCCAATATGGAGACGGCCCTCAATGCCGTGTGGGATGCGGCGGCCGGCCCGGCAGACCGGATTGCAATTGTCGGCGCCGGCGCGGTCGGCGCGCTTGTTGCATTCCTGTGTGGTCGTCTCATCGGCGTCGAGGCTACACTCGTCGATATCAACGGGAAGCGCGCCGAGCTCGCTCAGAAGCTTGGTGTTCGCTTTGCTACGCCCGACACCGCGAAGGACGACTGCGATCTGGTCTTCCATGCGAGCGGCAGCGCAGCTGGACTTGGTACTGCTCTTGCTCTCGCAGGTGACGAAGCGACCGTGCTCGAACTTAGCTGGTATGGTGACACGCCGGTGACAGTTCCGCTGGGCGGTGCTTTTCATAGCCGTCGCTTGCGACTGGTTTCGAGCCAAGTCGGCCGGATCGCTGTGTCGCACCGGTCGCGCTGGACACATAATCGCCGGCTCGCGGCAGCACTTGGTTTGCTTGCCGACCCATGCCTCGATGCGCTCCTCGCACCCGAGGTCGTGTTTTGCGATCTGCCGCGACGGCTACCCGATATTCTTGACGCCAGGAATGGCGTTGTTTGCCAGCTCATCTGTTATCCATAGGGAGGGTTTCTTGTTCGCCGTCGAAGTCCGCGACCACATCATGATCGCCCATTCTTTCCGCGGAGTTGTCTTCGGTCCGGCGCAAGCGACGCACGGCGCTACTTTCATCATCGATGCAGCTTTTTTCGCCGAAAAGCTCGACGCCAACGGCGTTGTCATCGATATCGGGCGCGCACATGAAGCGCTCAAGGCGGCATTGGCTCCGCTGAATTATCGTAATTTAGATGAGCTGCCGGAATTCAAAGGTTTCAACACCACAACCGAATTTCTGACCAAGCATATTTTCGATCAGCTGGCCAAGGCCGCCCGCGCGAGCGAACTTGGCCGCGACGGCCGCGAACTCAAAGCGATTTGCGTTGCGCTTTCGGAATCGCATTTGGCGCGCGCTTGGTACAAGGCAGATCTGTGGTGAAGCGGTTAGCATTTGCCGTGCCGGGCGATCTTGCGACCCCGACCGGTGGCTACGCTTATGACCGGCGCATGATCTCGGAACTTGGCCGCCTCGGCTGGCAGATCGATGTCATTGGGCTGGGCGACGGCTTTCCGTTGCCAAGCGATGCGACGCGCGCTGCGGCACAAGCGTGCCTGTTCGATATTCCCAAGGGCCGTACTGTCGTGATCGATGGGCTGGCTCTTGGTGCTTTGCCCGAAGTGGCGACTCAACTTCGCGGGCGAAATTCACTGCTGGCGGTGATCCACCATCCGTTGGCTTTGGAGACAGGATTGTCCGCCCAACATGTCAAGAAACTGCACGCAAGTGAACGTGACGCGCTCGCCGAGGTGGGCGCCGTCATCGTGACCAGCGCCGCAACACAACGGCGTCTGGTCGAGGATTACGCGGTCCCCGCCGAACGTATCTTCGTCGCACCGCCTGGCAGCGATCCGGTGGCGCCAGCGCAAGGAAGTACGGACGGTATCGTCCGCCTCTTGTCAGTTGGAGCGGTGGTGCCACGGAAAGGTTTTGACGTGCTGATCGCAGCCCTTGGGACCCTTACTGAGTTACCGTGGCGACTGACGATCGTTGGCGATCGCACGCGTGACCGAAAAGCGGTTGCTCAGCTTGAAGCTGACATCACCCTTCATAGGCTCAGCGATCGGGTTGCCGTTCTTGGTGAGGTGTCGCCGCAGCGTCTCGCTGAGTTTTACGTCGAGGCTGATGTGTTCGTCCTTGCCTCCCGTTTCGAGGGTTACGGCATGGCTTATGCCGAAGCCATCGCCCGAGGTCTCCCGGTTATCGGCACCAGCGCAGGCGCAATACCGGAGACGGTGCCACACGGCACTGGAATTCTCGTGAAGCCAGACGATCCGTCCGCGCTTGCAGACGCGCTTCGCCGGATAATTGAGGATCCGGCCGAGCGACTGCGTCTGCGCAACGCCGCGCGCGCGGCCGGCGCCCGCCTTCCGACTTGGCAAGACTCCGTGAAAATTTTTTCGCGTGCAATTGAGGCGGTGCGATGAGCGGCTTTTCGCCCACATGGCTGGCGCTGCGGGAGCCCTATGACTCCCGCGCGCGCAACCCTGAGGTTCTAGCCGCCGTGGCTGCGTCGTTTACGCAGCATCATACAATACACATCGTCGACCTCGGCTGCGGCACCGGCTCGACGATGCGAGCGCTAAGTCCATTGCTGACCGCGCGGCAAAAATGGCGGCTCATCGATAACGATATCGCGTTGCTCGCTGAGGCGACCGCTATGCCCATTCTTGAGCGTGTTGCCGCCACTGCCGTCGTACTCGATCTAAATCGCGGCCTTGATGCCGCGCTCGAAGGTCCAATCGATTTGGTTACCGCGTCGGCACTGCTCGATCTCGTTTCCGAAACGTGGCTCGAGCGCCTCGCGGCGATGGTCGCCGCTCGCTCAATCCCGTTCTACGCACCTCTGAGTTACGACGGGCGGATTGATCTGGCCCCAAGCGATCCTTGCGATGCGGCCATTGCCGCCGCGGTCAATGCACATCAGCACACCGACAAGAGCTTCGGGCCAGCGCTAGGTCCCGCAGCGGCAGCGTTTGCGATCACTCGCCTCCAAACGCATGGGTATTCCTTGGTACACGGAAATTCCGATTGGGTCATCGGTCCCAACGATTGCGAAATGCAATCGGAGGTGCTTGCGGGGTGGGCGAACGCTGCAGTTGACACCAGCAGGCTAACCGCGGCCGACGCAGGCGCTTGGCTGACTCGCCGCCGGGGCGCGATCGCCGCAGGACTTTCGTCAATCCGCGTCGGTCACGTCGATGTCTTCGCCGTTCCGATCCGCACGCGTTGAGCTGAAAGGTCGCAATCGAACAAAACTTCGTCGTCGATTAGATGCACGCGGATTGGTGGACGCAATGCGTGATCGATACTCTTGATCTCAGGTAGGATCACGCTCTCGCGGCCAGAACCAATGATTATTGGTGAGACCACCATGTGGAGGCGGTCAAGGCAGCCCGCGGCAAGAAAGCGCGATACCGTGTCTGCGCCGCCTTCGATTAGCACTCGGCGCATGCCGCGCGTGGCCAGTGCGGTCAGGATCGCCGCCGGGGCAAGCTGCCCATTGACCAGTGGCAAGGCGACTACTTCTACGCCCGGCGGCGGCGCACAGGGGGTGCCGTGCGCCGTGATCAATAGTCGGCGAACGCCGTCGGCCGCGAAGATTCGCGCATCGGCGGCGAGACGGCCCCTAGGATCGACTACGACCCGTACAGGTTGCGGCCCGGGGACCCGCCGCACAGTCAACAGTGGATCGTCCGCGATGGCCGTGCCGACACCGATGACAACGCCGTCCATCAACGACCGCAGCCGGTGAAGATGGGCGAGGCCCGCCGGCCCGTTTATATATTTGGAATGGCCTGTTTTCGTAGCAATGCGGCCATCGAGCGACTGCCCGAGCTGACCGACAATCACGAGATCATCCACCACGCCTTTCCGCAACGGCCCGAACATCTCGCCCCAAGGTTGCGGTAGAGGCTGGACCTTGGTACGGAATATATTGCTAAACTCTGCCCACGGGTCGCAAGACTCGCCGCCTGCGGAGCTGCTGGGGTCAGCTTGGACACTTGCCATTACGAAAATCTCTCAAGGCACGGGACTTTACACGCGTGAGTGCGTTTTAAATTCAGTGACCTATTAGGCCCGCACAAATCGGGCCTATCTGGGATCGGAATGATGACAAGCCAGCGGTGTTCTTTACATTAGCGAGCTGCAAAGTACGGAAAACTTTGGAATGAGTACAGTGCGGACGGGGGCAAGCTCGACGCTGTTCGGCAACAAAGGACACATCAGCGTTAGCCGCGGCGTTGCTGAATTCAACAGCCGCCGGCCAGTTCTTATTGTTGCACAGAGCGAAAGGCTTCTGGCGCTGCCGGTTGATGGGCTCGATGACGAGCGGCTGGCCGAATTTACGGCCCTATGCGCACCCGCCGAACCATACCTCGTCATTACGTCTCGCCGCGCACTTGCACTCGGGA
>DAISKM010000031.1:0-14880 GCA_036820945.1 Pseudolabrys sp. | reverse complement strand
ATGGTGGGCCGTACTACTACGCAAGTCCCTCCTATGCCGATCCGTATTATGTGGTGGACGAGTCATACTACTCTCAGCCGACCGGTGGCGGTGCGTACTACGGCGGCCCTCAATATTATCGTGGGGCTTACGCGCGTGCTGACAATGCCGACGTGAACTATTGCGCGCGCAGGTACAGGTCGTACGATCCGCGAAGCGGAACATTTCTTGGAAACGATGGACGTCGTCACCCCTGCCCATGAGCAGGGATAAGAAACAAAAACCCCGGCGCCAGCCGGGGTTTTCTTTTTGACTCTAAACTTTGCTTATTCGCAAAACTTGCATGGGCAAAGGGGCCGCGGTCAGCGCTCAATGAAAGTCCCCTCACGCAGCTCGGCCACTGCCTGCTGCAGTTCGGCTCGGGTATTCATCACGATTGGTCCGTACCAGGCGACTGGTTCCTGGATCGGTTTTCCGGATACCAGCAGAAAACGAATGCCGTTCTCGCCTGCCTGCACAGTGATCTCGTCGCCGGAATCGAACAGCACCAGCGAACGGTCCCCGGCCTTTTCCCGCACCACGATTTCGTTGCCGTCCACCTGCTTCTCGCTGAGTACACCGATAGGCTGCGATGCTGCATGAAACGTCCCATCGCCTTCGAAAACGTATGCAAAGGCATGCCGCTCGACCTCGACCTTCAGAGTCTTGCGCTTACGAGCGGGCACAAAGACGTCGAGATATCGTGGATCGGCAGCAACCCCGTCGACCGGACCTTTTTTGCCCCAGAAGTCGCCGCATACGACCCGCACACGCGTGCCGTCATCGTCAATGACCTCGGGGATATCCGCGCCCTTGATGTCCTGGTATCGCGGCGCGGTCATCTTGAGCGAGGAGGGCAGGTTGGCCCAGAGCTGAAAGCCGTGCATGCGCCCCTGCGCATCGCCCTGCGGCATTTCCTGATGCATGATGCCGCGCCCGGCTGTCATCCACTGCACATCGCCCGAACCGAGTGTACCGCGGTTGCCCAGGCTGTCGCCATGCTCCACGGTGCCCGACAGTACATATGTGATCGTCTCGATGCCGCGATGCGGATGCCACGGGAAACCGGCGAGATAGTCGCTGGGCCGGTCATTCCGGAAGTCATCGAGGAGGAGGAATGGATCTGTTTCTTCGGTATCGCCGAAACCAAATGCGCGACGCAGCCTGACGCCAGCACCTTCAATAGTGGGCTTCGACTGCACGATGCGCTTAACGGGGCGGATTGACATCTGGGTGCCTTTCGTGAGGCGTCAGCGACGCCACAGGCCAAAAAGTACCTCGCACTTGACGCGCGAGGCTGGAACTTAGCTTACATTCATGTTCAAATATTTATATAGGGCTTTCGTCCATAGAAAAAAGACTGAGCTCGACGCCTCTATCATCCAATCGGGTGATAGAGGCATGCAAGTAATGCGCATCACCGACGGAGTAGATACCTGTCGCGGCACGGAGCGTGATCGGCTATGCTGGTTATCATGACTCGTCTGGTAGCCGTTATGTGCCTGTTTGCCGTCAGCCTCGGCTTGGCCGGCTGCACAAAGTGTGGCTGGCTCTGGGACCAAGGCCCGCGCAGCTGCCATTCCGACCCGCCACGCTGAACGCGAGAGCGTCCGCGATCATTGCGATCGGATAAAGTTGAGAACGGCCCCACCAAGCCCGATAAGCAGCCCCGCGAGCAAGGCATATTGCAGAATCGCAAGCGACCGGCTGGGTGTTTCAGTGGCCGTTGCCATGTCGTAGATCTGCCACGCGGCGACTGCGGCGAATGCGACAATCATCACGCCGGAATTTTTCGTCCGTTTTTCACTCAAGATTCAGCCCCCCGCCATGCTTTGCAACATTAGTTTATTTACCGCGCAGATTCCCTGCGGGCTATGTGTAAAAATTCCTAGGAAAATAATCTTGACAGCGTAACGCTCCAACGGTAGACATTCCGCACGCTCCACATTTGCGCCTTCCGGCGGAAGATGAACGGAACAGCCGTTGCCGCACCGCGTTGGTCCTGGAAGCACCGGCGAGTGCGGAGGAGAACATGCCTCAGGTCGAAAACGGTCGAATTTCGGAAAGCACCACCGAGGCGCGCGCGGCGGTGACCGGCCACAATGTACGGTACGTGCTGTTGGTCGGCACCCTAGCGGTCATTGTGCTCTTTGCGATCGTGTACTTCGTCGTAAAGGGCTAGGGCTAGCCAAGGCCATTTCCAGGATGATTTTTTAAGCGCCGGATCCGGCGCTTTGTACATCGGTACGAACCTTCGCTTCTAAGAAAAACTATCAATCCTTGTCGATGCATCTGGGTCGTGCATCCACGGGTGACAGGAAAAATTATGTTCAATCGCCTGAAATCCTTTCTGCGCCAGTTCGAAACCAAGTCATCCCGTACAGCGCGGCTGATCGCGATCGAAAGCGGTGGTCGGGCACGTTGGACACCGCGGGACTATTCGGCGCTCGCGCGTGAAGGGTATGCGCGCAACGCTATCGTGTATCGTGCTGTGCGCCTCATCGCCGAGAGCATCGGTACGTTGTCATTTGTTCTCTATGAAGGCGCCGAGGAGCGCGATACTCATCCACTGCTGAATCTTGTCACGCGCCCAAATCCGCGCCAGGACGGCACCTCATTGTTGGAAGCCGTTGCGTCCCATCTTCTGCTTGCGGGCAATGCCTATATCGAGGCTGTCGGTCCTGGCGACGAGCGCCCCCATGTGCGCGAGCTTTACGCACTGCGGCCCGACCGAATGAAATTGGTGCCTGGCTCGGACGGTTGGCCACGGGCCTACGAATACAGCGTGGCCGGTTCAACAATGCGCTTCGATCAGAGCGTAGCCTTGCCGCCGATTTTGCATCTCACATTTTTCAATCCCCTCGACGATCACTATGGTCTGAGTCCGCTTGAAGCGGCCGCCATGGCCGTCGACACCCACAACGCGGCGGCTTGCTGGAACAAGGCGCTGCTCGACAACGCCGCCCGTCCTTCCGGCGCGCTCGTTTACGACGGCGGCGAGGGCGCTGTTCTGTCGACGCTGCAATATGAGCGATTGAAGAAGGAATTTGCAGATCATTATCAAGGCCACGGCAATGCGGGACGGCCACTCGTACTCGAAGGGGGGCTCGATTGGAGGCCGATGTCGTTAAGCCCGCGGGATATGGATTTCCTCGAAGCAAAACACGCCGCCGCTCGCGAGATTGCGCTGGCGTTCGGGGTGCCGCCAATGCTTCTGGCAATTCCTGGCGACAATACATATTCGAATTACCAGGAAGCCAATCGTGTGTTCTGGCGTCAAAGCGTTCTGCCGCTGGCCTCTCGGATCACCTGCGCGCTCACGCATTGGCTGGCGCCTGTCTTTGGTGAAGGTCTCGTACTGGCCGCCGACATTGACCGGATTGAGGCGCTGAGCGCCGACCGGGTGGCGCTGTGGGATCGTGTGAACAAAGCGCAATTCCTTAGCGTCAACGAGAAGCGGCTCGCCGTCGGTTACGGCGCAATCGAAGGCGGAGACGTGTTCCGTCCGCCGCATTAGGAACAAACATTGGCCGCCCGCCGTTCTACTGGCAGGTGGCGAGGGATACGGAACTCAAGGCGGAACTCCAATGACCTGGAAAGCAGCGATGTTGACCATGGGACTGGTTGGGGCGTTGGCCGCGACTGGCGCGATGGCGCAGACCAAACAAGTCGACAAAGCCAGTCAGAGATTCATCTCGTCAGCAGTTCAAGGCGATATCGCTGAAGTCGAAATGGGCAAGCTTGCACAGGAGAAAAGTCAGAGCGAAGCGGTGAAACAGTTCGGCGCGATGCTCGCGAAGGACCACGGCGAACATAAAACCAAGGCCGAGCAAGCGGCAGACCAGCTCGGGGTGAAGCCGCCGACCGGGTCCAGCATCAGCCAAAAAGCAACCTATGCAAAACTTAAGATGCTTTCGGGAACATCTTTCGACAAATCCTTTGCGAGCGCGATGGTGAAAGACCATCAGCAGGACATCGAGGAATACCAAAAAGAAGCGTCCAAAGACGACGCGGCGGGGAAGTTGGCGAAAGAGACGTTAACAATCCTGCAAGCATCTGCAGACGGCGCAGTCTCTCGAGAAACAGACCGCGCAGAAATAGTGCCCTTGAGGAGGGTCGGCACGTATTACAGCTGATCCGGATGACGCCCGGTTGCAGGTCCCCGCAATCGGGCGTCATTTTTTGTCGATAATTCAGATATCTAGAATCTGGCTGGGTTTGCCCAGCGCGCTTTGAATTCGCGCATCGCTTGCTCGCAACTTACGGCGTAGCCGCGATTTTGCGTACTCTCCGGTCGTGCAGTGATCTCCCACAGCCATGGCATACCTTGAGGCCCTTGCGCGGTAAGCACGATACGGCCGACCCGTCGATTGCCTTCCAGTACATCGTATTCATCGGCGGACCATTCGCCTTCGCGCGTTTTGACCGCGCGCGTGAGACTCAGCTTGCTTGCGTCGCTGAAAGCGCTTGTTCCCGACGTTCGCGAGTGCTTCGGGCCTCCACGTAGGGGCAGGAAAAAGGGGCCATCCTGGTCCGAGGAACTCATGGCGTCGAAATCATACCAGCTTATGGAACCAGCCGTCCCGCTTTGTTTACCTAAGACCCGACTTGTTCTGATGACCGACTTGATTCGCATTTTTACTGAACGGGGTGACCTCGCGCATCTAGCCCTGTTGCTATGGGCGACGTCAGCAAGCGCGCTTGCCTGGTTCGCGCTGCGCGAGCTGGCTGCCGCCAGTCGCCGCTTCGACGATTTCGTGCGCGAGCTCGCGCGTTTCAACGAGCTTTTTGGAGATCATTGATGATCACCCGGAATAGTGGACCCCGTTCCGGCCGGAGAGAGACCGAGGAACGACGAGACCATCTCGATATTTTTCGCGAATTCCTCGACCATCTCGGTCGCGTGTCGCGCGAGCGAAGCGACAAGACATCCCCGCCGGAAGACATCCGCACCCAGCGTTAGCTACTACCACCTGCTCTAACCCAACCCGGCCAGGTCTTGAGCTGGCCATCCATGATGCCAACGGCAAGCCAATGCCGTCGTCGACTCGCGGACAAAGCGCCGCGGGAAACGGTCATGCCTTGCCTAAGAACGAGATCAGGAAATGCTCGCACCTACGTTCGAACCGACGGTGGCGTCCGTTTTTGCGCCGCGCACCACTATCGATGCGGGCGGAACCGTGGAGGGTTACGCCAGCCTGTTCGGCGAGATCGACCACGCCCGTGACATGGTGATGCGCGGCGCGTTTGCCGAGACGCTCGCTACTCGTGGGATTCGTCGCATTCCAATGCTGTTTCAGCACGATCCTTCCGAACCCGTCGGAATTTGGCTTGAGCTGCGCGAAGATCACCGCGGACTCTTTGCGCGCGGGCGTCTCATACCCGAGGTCGCGCGCGGACGTGAACTGCTGTCACTGCTGCGTGCAGGAGCGATAGACGGATTGTCGATCGGATTCCGTACGGCAAAAGCACGCATTGACCCGAGGACCCGCATTCGCCGACTTTATGCGGTGGATCTTTGGGAGATTTCCATTGTCACGTTTCCCATGCTGGCGGAAGCGCGCGTGCGAAATGTGAAGGGTTCGGACCCAAAGTAGCGCATGGCGATTTTTCGAATTCAGCGTAAGATGTTGTTTTCGAGGTGTGGGAAGCTGGAAAGGGGTTTCCTCATGTCAGCCAGATCTAAAGAGTTGTGTCAGTTCGGCTTTGCAGCAGCGATTGCGATAACGTTGGCCGGCGCCCCATCATCTTTGTCGGCGCAGGCTCCACAGAGTCCGAATCCGCCACAACAACCGCCGCTCCAAGCGCAGCAACCTCTGACTCAACAACAACTCCAGCAACTTGTTGCGCCCATAGCGCTCTATCCCGATGCCCTGCTGGCCCAGGTGCTCACCGCCTCAACTTATCCGCTTGAAGTGGCCATGGCCGCGCGCTGGTCCGAAAAAAACTCGGACGTCAAAGGCCCCGCACTCGAGGATGCCATGCAGAAGCAGCCTTGGGATGCAAGCGTCAAAGGATTGACGGCGGTCCCCCAGGTTCTCACGATGATGAACGAAAAGTTGGATTGGACCGGCCAGCTTGGCGAGGCATTTCTGGCGCAGCCCGACGATGTGCAGAACGCGGTCCAGGCGTTGCGCAAGCAGGCCGAAACGACCGGCAACCTCAAGTCCAGCAAGGAGCAGGTGGTCAGGCGAGTGGCGGCGCCACCGAGCACAGGGTATGTGGGCCCTCCCGAATATATCGTTATCGAGCCGGTCGAGCCCCAATATGTTTACGTTCCCGTCTATGATCCGGTAGTCGTCTATGGTCCGGGCTACTGGCCACCGGCATATGTGCCCTTCTTCTGGCATCCCCCTTGGTGGACCGTCGGGCCGGCATTCGGCTTCGGCGCAGCGCTCTTCGTCGGCCCGGCATTGTGGTACCACTACAATTGGGGGCACGGCGGATTTGCGGCGATCCAGACAAACACCGTGCTCTACAGCAAATTCAACAAGGTGAACGTCAGCGGCGGGGGCCAATTCCAGAACTGGAAATTTGATCCGTCTCATCACGGCGGCGTGCAGTTCAAGAACACCAAGCTTCAGCAGCAGTTTGGCAATCTCAGCAGCAAGAACCTGCAAGGCAACCAGACTGGAAAAGCAATTCAGGGCATCCAAGGTGTCCAGACCAAGAGCCTCCAGGGAATTCAGATCGGCAAAGGCGGCCAGAATATCCAGACCGCCAAACGCGTCGAAGGAGTCCAGACCTCCAAAAAGCAGACCGGTCAGAACTTGAACAAAAGCAAGACCACCAGAGTCGTCAGCAGTCAACGAATCCAGGTCAATCAGCCCGGCAAAGCGGCTGGCAAACGTGTGCAGGGCGGAGCGAAAATAAAGAAAAAAGGTCCGCACTGACCGTCGCCGCCTGAACGGTTAGCACTCTCTGCGAAATGCTCAAGGGCCGCGCAAAACGCGCGGCCCTCTCGCCCATCTGACCTTGCGGGACCTTCGGGGGGTAAGGGGGCTGGGTCCGCGCTCGGTCACCAAGCAAGTGCGCCAATTCGCAATCGGTTCCAACCTCGGGTGAAAATATTCCGTGCGGATGTGTCAGCTAGCGGACAGACGAGCCAAATTGTTTGGCACAAAGTCAAATTCGGGGACAATCAGGTAAGTGTGCAATGCGTCAAGCGCCCAGGTTTAATCCTGATATCCTGAAGAGTTTAAAAACAACATTCGACGAAACGTGGGCTTGTTTGCAGGCTACACAATATGCGCGTAGCCGGACAACGCTCACAGTGCGCGTGCTTGAAATTGCCGCGGCCGGAGAACGCGACCCGGTCCAATTGCGCAATTCTGCAATGGCTGAAGTTGCTCCCGCGGTTTGATGGAAATCACACACATGCGGCCATCACTCTTTCTCAGCAAAACCCGTCGCCGCAAGCCCGAAGCAAAGCGCCGGGCGCCAGGCTATCGGGCGGCGGCGACGGCGGAATACAAACGCGCCTTCGAGCGACTGTTCGGCTCGCAAGGGGCGGCATCGCCGGTGAGGCGGATTGACCCCGTTACCGGTGAAGTTATCGGTATCATCGATACAACCGACAAAGGCCGATCGCGCCCCACTTAGATTCGAGCATTTATCGACACTCACCCTCTGGCAGTACCGCGAACTTTGCCGCATAATTGGGCATGGCTTACAGCAAATATATTTGTTTAGCCGGCGCAATCATCATTCTTTCAAGCGGACCGGTGTCTGCGCAGGATTTCAAACCGGGGATAAGTATGCATCCGGATGCTAAGCGATCTCTGGATCCGGACGAGCAAGCGAAGCGAAAAGCCATCGATGATGCATACAAGTCAACGATGGAAAAAATTCCCGATCAGAAAAAATCTAATGATCCGTGGGGAAACATTCGTTCGACAACAACGACCTCAACCAAGCAGCGGTGACAGAGCTCGCGCCGGTCGAAAGCACTTCGCAAATCGAACTGGACACAGCCCAACCTAGCGCGCCAGCGCTCCACCAACTCTTTTCCAGGCGTCGATGCCACCTTCGATATGGCACGCCGAAGTAAGACCGGCGTCCTGCGCCGCCTGCACGGCCATGGCGGACCGCTCACCGAACGCGCAATAAAACAAAAGACGTTTACCGTTCGCTTTAGCAAGATCGCTCAGCATGCCACCTTCGCTGATGTTCTCCTGCAAGGCCGGGTAGGGCACGTGCAGAGACCCCGGGATTGCGCCATGGCGTTCGCGTTCCGACCGTTCACGCAAGTCGATGAGTACGACGTTCGGCTTTCCCACGAGCGCGATCGCGCCACTCGCCGTCACCGCCCAGCCGCGAAGGGCGATCTTCTCTTGCGCGAGGCCAATCCTGATGTTGGCAGGAACTGCAATGTCCATCATCTTTGGGTTAGGAAGCTTGAGATTGCTCATTAGCTCAACATATTCGTCGATCGATTTGACCTGCAGCCGCGGATTGAAGGCTTTTTCTTCGGCGATGGTGGAGACGGTATCGCCCTTGTAGTCGTGCGCCGGATAGACCAGAGTTGAATCCGGCAACTTGAGCAGCCTATTGAATATCGAGTCGTACTGCTGGCGCGCATCGCCATTCTGGAAATCAGTACGGCCGGTACCGCGGATGAGCAATGTATCCCCGGTAAATACACGGTCAGGCAAGACAAAGCAGTAGGAATCGTCAGTGTGGCCCGGCGTGTAGATCGCATCGAGCGTGAGCCCCTCGATGGTGAGCTTGTCGCCATCTGACAGGCGCATCGAAACGACATCAGCTTTCGTCTGTTCGCCCATCACCGTGATGCAATGGGTGTGGTCGCGCAACGCGCCCAAGCCGGTGATATGGTCGGCATGTAAGTGCGTGTCGACGGCTTTCACCAACTTGAGATCGAGCTCATGGATAAGGTTGAGATAGCGATCCACCTTTTCCAGGACAGGATCAAGGATCAGTGCTTCACCGCCCGGGCGACTCGCGAGCAGATAGGAATAAGTGCTGGACACTTGGTCAAACAGCTGACGGAAGATCATCCAAAATCGTAATCCGGATTGGGAGCATGACGCAATCCGGCAGCCACTACCCGCGTATAGTATCGGGGCCTAGACTGGAACGAATTGCGTTTGTCGGTTTTTCCATCGCCATGCGGTGCGCCCGCTCGATTTTTGCGGCGGTTTTGATTGTGCTGCTGCTTGCGGGCGAAGCCCGAGCTGCGGCAACGACGTCGCGCTCTTCGCTTTGCTTGATGCTGGAATCGGCTGCGCGGGCCAATGGGATACCGACAGCATTTCTGGTTCGCGTCATCTGGCGCGAAAGTAGGTTTGACCCCCATGCAATCGGGCCGCGAACGCGAAGCGGCGCACATGCGCAAGGCATTGCCCAATTTATGGCAGGCACCGCGGCCGAGCGCGCTCTGACCAATCCCTTCGATCCTGTTCTGGCATTGCCAAAGGCAGCTGAATACCTGCGTGAGTTGCATGACGAATTCGGCAATCTCGGGCTTGCAGCGGCGGCCTACAACGCCGGTCCCGGCCGCGTTCGCGGCTGGCTTGAGGGCGCGCGCACACTTCCGGATGAGACGCAGCGTTATGTGCAGGCGATCACCGGACGAAGTGCCGCGGATTGGGCGCGGGCCGGGAGCGTTTCGATGGTCGTGCCCGAAGTGGACTGTCTCGAACTGGTGGCCTCACTGGAGCAGGGGCCGAGCCGGTTTTTCTATGAACTGGAAGAGCGCATAACAGCCGCGATTGGTCTGCCCTGGGGCGTGGAGCTGGTGGCAAGTTTTTCGCGTGACCGGGTGCTCACAACCTATGCGCGGCTCATGGAAAAACTGTCAGGACTGATAGGCGAACATGACCCCATCATTACCGTCGTGCTCCTGCGCAGCCGCGGTACGCGCCCGCTTTATCAAGCCAGAATTGGCGCCGAGAGCCGAATATCTGCGAACGGCATTTGCAAGCAGATCAAAAGCACCGGTGTGGCGTGTCTCGTCCTGCGCAACAAGCAATCAAATATTCAAAAAGATCAGTCGTAGTGTCGTTGTATTGCCGTAGCGCATCTCTTTCTTGTAACAAGATGTCTTTGGCCTACCCGACTACCGTGCCAACTCGATCATTTTTCGGCGCGGCCGGAGATTTTGCAAAATCCTGACAGCCTGGCACGCGTCAACAATCTCTTGGCAGATCGCAACAAGACGTTCGCGAACCTCCGCTTATAGAAGTCAATTCGCTTCGACCGGTCGCCGCGTCGTTTCGGTCGGTGCGTATCCCCAACAACCTATGAGCGGAGAGAATGAGAAATCGTTGTCGTGTGCTTTGTGTTCTTGCTTCACTTGGAATGTTTACAGCGTCTGCGCAAGTTATGGCGGCCGAAACGGGAGTTGCCTCGATCTACAGCGGAGAGAAAACGGCGAACGGCGAATATGCGCACGCCCATGCGTTAACAGCGGCGCACAAAACGCTTCCATTTGGAACGAGGGTAAAGGTTACAAACGTGGACAATGGTCGTTCCGTGATCGTTCGGATCAATGACCGTGGGCCTTATATCAAGGGCCGGATCATCGACCTTACTCCAGCCGGTGCGCGCGCAATCGGGTCGTCAGGTCTCGCGCCTGTCGAACTCACGGTGCTGGCAAGCAACGCGAGCTGACCGGTATATGGCGGATGCATGCCATCAATCGGGGCAGAAATTCACAACTTTCTGTTTCCAACGGGCAGCAGCCGGCGGGTTTCAAGTGGATAACTACTTTTCGCTCGCCGGCAACCCGCTATCATTGGAGGTATGCTTAAGACGTCCATCGATACAGACTTGGTCCGCCTCCGGCAGTTTTTGACCCGGTTGGAAGCCGATGCGCAGATTGCGGTCGGCGATGTTGATCTTGGCGGTCAGGAGATCGAAACCCTGAAACGCGAAATCGCTACATTGAAGGCATTTTGAACGGTGATCCCCGTTGCGGATCGAGGGCATTCCTGTTCCAAATTCCGATAGATTTCGGTTCCGCGCGGCGAGCCCTGTAATCCGGGCTTTCGACTTTCCGCAACTCATTGCGCGCGCTGACACAACCAATCCGGTGTTCGCGATTGATCTCATTTCTGCTTGCTTGGATAGCAAGCAGAGATTTCAAGCCGCGATGGCGATGTTAAGCAACACAAACGTATTGTGATGCACGCATACCGAGGCGTTGAGCAGCGCCTTTCGCGAGATCAAGGCGTGCGCCCATGCGATACGCAATTCCCCAAGGTCCCCTGTCATTGATCCTGACCACAATTGTGCGGCCGTTTCGAGGATTCGTCACGGTCAGAGTTGTTCCGAGCGGCCAGGTTCGCGCCGCAGCGGTGTTGCCGCTTGCGTCGAATCGTTCGCCACTCGATGTCCGCTTTCCTGATGAGTAGTAGCTCGCCAGAACTTCCTGCCCCGCGCAGTTACCGGACCGCTTTACATATCTATGGATCGAAGCCCACCCGCCTGCGTTTGCGGATGTGAAAGTGAATACGCTGATTAGGATTGCAATGCTCACAGGTTTGATTGGAGATCTCATTTAAGTCCCCCGAAATGCGATTCGTGTTCTGACAGATAAACAGGCGGCAATTGGTCCGCCGACTCAATGCTCTTCAAAGCTGGGGCTGAGGTAAGTACGGTCAAAATGGCAGAAGGAAGGCAAAATGCGCTGCCTGCAATGACGTTTTCAGCGGCGGTACCCAGTTAAACTGGCCAGCTAAAATTGGCACTCAATCCCGGGGGAGGCGAGCAGGGCGAATTGCCGACACAAGTGTGTTCGCTCTCGCTCCGCTTGCGACGATCCGAAAAGCGGACGCGAGTTACATCGATCTCGCCATACCGACTATTGGCGTTGCCCTAGTTGTAAAAAGTCGGGCCGATCGGCGCCGGCGGACGCGGGTGCGAGTAATAGTACGAGGGAGCGGGCTCGTAGAATCTCCGCGACGGGTAACCGTATTCCTGAGGTGCAACAGACCAGTTCGGCCCGGGATAGATTGGGCCCTCATCGCATATTCGAATTCGGTGAACTATCTCGCGTCCGTAGGGATCAACTCGGCGCTCGAGAAGAATACGGCATAGTGCATCGCGCTCAACCGGCGCCGGATACGGGTGCGCGCCGTATACACGCAGATCAAGATCACCGGCTTTTGCAGTGAAAACTGAGGAAATCGCCAAGCCACCAAGCGCCAGTCCGATAACAATGTAGCGCGCACCTGTCTTACACGACACGCGTGACATGGTACTCTCCCTGTTGGTCGGTGACCGGACTTTTTGTCATATCCGGTTCGCGCAAATGGTGCCTCTGGTTAGCGGCGCTTTAGTGTCATTCGGCGTGCCAAACTGGGACACAAGACGGAACACGATCTGTCGACCTGCGTTGGTGGCCGGGCGGCAAGCCCGGGAAGGGACGTAACGGCCTTCGCACAGGAATAGTGGCGATGCCCCGCTTTGGAATTCCTCGCCTCGAATCCGATGAGCAAGTCAATAAAGCCATGCAGGTCAATTGGCGCCGCGGACTTTTGCGAATCTGGCTGCTCGTGTCGGCCGCATGGATTATGGGATGGGTGGTTTATTTGATCCTCTACGGGATACAGGGCGGTTTCCGAAACTCAGGGGATTTCCTGGCAATTCCGGTACTATTGTTTGGCCCACCGATTGCCCTGTTGCTGTTCGGATTGGTCGCTGGATGGGCTTTTCGGGGCTTCAAGCCAGAGTAGGGTCAAGATCTCGTCATTTTTCGCTGCAGCAGAGCGCAATCGGCCGTCTTCGTTAAACGCACGGGTTGCTAACTCGAAAATGCAGTGCGATAGTTTGCACTTCAAGGACGGCAGCCTTCGTTGCGTTGGGATCCCCGATGACCGTGGTGAATGGTGGCGACGCGTCCGCGTGTGAACCATCGACTCTGCGCGGAATGCGCATTCTCCTGGTCGAGGATTCCTGGCAACTCGGGATTGCCTTGAAAAGCCTGCTCCGTAGTTTCGACGCCGAAGTGGATGGACCAGTTGCCACCACGATGGACGCCGAGCATCTAATTGCCGAGCACGTTCCGGACGCCGCGGTAGTCGACATCAATCTTCGGCAGGGCGAGCGGTCATATGGCCTTATTGACCGACTTATCGATCAAGGTGTGCCTGTTGTCGTCACGTCAGGCTACTCAGATCTTCCGATGGTTCCGGCGAAAGCACATATCCTCGAGAAACCTATCAGCGAGGAAAAGCTTATCGCGATTTTGCGCTCCGTCGCCGATACGCACTAAGTCTATTCCTCATCTCTGATCGTTCGGGACATTGATTTCGCAGCGTACGCCGTCCGTTGCGAAGGCAAGATTGACCGTTCCTCCGAGTTCGTGCGGAATCAATTCGCATATGAGACTGGTGCCATAGCCGAATTTGGGCGGAGCGACCACCACCGGACCGCCTGTTTCATGCCATTCGATCTTCACCTGATGTGGTCCGCCATTGTGCTGGTAGCGATCCCAATTCACCGAGACATGGCCATTTGGACTCGAAAGCGCTCCGTATTTAACGGCATTCGTGACGAGCTCATGAAGGGCCATTGCCACCGCCTGAGTTGTTGCTGGAGTGAGTGTGACGTCGGGGCCACCGATCATCGTGTTTGCCATCGTCGCGTAGGGCGCCAGCTGATTATGAACAAGGTCGGCGAGATTCACACCGCTCCAGCGATTCTGGCTGAGCAGTGAATGCGCATTCGCCATTGATTGAATGCGTTTGTCGAGCACCTCGACAAACTGGTCGATCGAGGTGCTGCCCTGACGGGTGTATGCGCTGATTACAGCCACTCGCGCCAGAAGGTTTTTCACGCGATGATCGAGCTCAGCAATCAATAACCCCTGACGCTCGTCCGAATGCTTGCGCTCCGTAATATCAAGAGTCAGTCCTTTCAGCCGAATACAGCGACTGTTCGAATCAAATTCCGCGCTGGAAGATTCCTCGAGCCAAATCTGCCGGCCATCGGGGCATCCGAAGCGAAAAGTCATTCTGTAGGAAGGCTTTTCGGGACGGACTGAATGAACAAGTGTTTTGAATAGCGATCGGTCGTCGGGATGCACCCGTTCGAGGAATTCCGCTGCAGAAAATCCATGCTTTGGATCGAAGCCCAAAATCTGCGCAGCGTTGTCGCTCCGCTGCGACAAGTTGGTTCGGGCATTCCATTCAAAGGCCATCACTCCCCCGGCGGTGAGCGCTTCCTGAAGCCGTGTCTGACCTTCCAAGAGCGCGGCCTCGTGATGACGTCGCTCCGCGAAAAGGGAAGCAAGAACGAGTGCGCAGAGCGAGATGGCAAGGATGCTCGCTTGGGCACCCAAAATGCGTTGCTCGATCGGGATAGCGGATTCGCCGAGATAACCGATACCAAATGTAGTCATCCAGACCAATGTAAACGCGATGATGAAAGCGGCCGCAGCGGCGAAGATCGGGCGACAGCGGGCGGAAATCCACAATAACAAGGGAAATAGTGCGGCGATGGGAACAATGATTCCCCAGTGGCCCTGCGGCAGAAGAATGACAAATCCGCTTACCCAGCCCAGCGCCACCAGTGCTACGATGCCTTCGACGAGCTCGCTCCGTCGCGGCGGCTCCCGTGCTGCCGAAGCGAGTTCGATCATGACTGGTGCGACCGTGAGGATTCCGAGCGCGTCGGAAGCAAACCAGTGTTGCCAAGTTGCCAGAATCGGCGCGGTCGAGCTGTGGAAGTACAAAAACCCTGCCGTTCCGCCGACTCCCGAGATCGCGGCCGCGACGGTCGCCGCACCCAGCAAGCCCAGCACATGACTCAGGCGGTCGAGACTAAAAGCCGAACCGAAATATCGTTGGATCAGCCATCCGGCGAGCAGGGCTTCGCCGGCATTGCACACGGCGAAGA